>JAISIU010000269.1 GCA_031261885.1 Bifidobacteriaceae bacterium | reverse complement strand
GCGGGACGCGCGCGACTCGCCGATCATACGAAAGCTCCACACGAGGCGCGCTGGCGTGTCACAAGCTGTCCGCCCGTGAGCGAGTAGCGCTGGTCGCCTCGGGATGCGACGAGCGGATCGTGGGTCACGACGAGCAGGGCACAATTAAGGTCGCTCGGCAAGTCGAACAGTAAGTCGGCCACCGCATCACGGTTCTCGGGGTCGAGCGAGCCCGTTGGTTCGTCCGCGACGAGCAACTTGGGCGCGTTCATCAACGCACGGGCAACGGCCACCCGCTGTTGTTCTCCACCGGAGAACTGGGTGACCGACCGTTTCCCTTGCGGCACTTTCAGCAGGTCAAGAAGTTCGCGTGCGCGCGCGGCCGCTTCCTTCGCAGGAACTCCGGCGAGCAGTCCTGCCAGAACAACGTTTTCCAGAGGCGATAGCTCCGGCAGCAGGCGGGCGTCCTGGAAAACCACGCCGACGGACTCACGGCGTACCGTGACGGTGTTTCTCGAATAGCCCGCGCGAATCTGATGTCCGGAAATCCGGATCTGGCCCGCGTCAATCCGGACGAACCCCAGGATTGCGTTCAGGAAAGTGCTTTTACCGCCGCCGCTGGGGCCGATAATCGTGGCGGATCGGCCCTGGTCGAGTGTGAGATTGATGCCATTCAGAATTAGGCGCTTGCCATAACTCACGCTGAGGTCCTGGACTGACAGCGCCGTTCCCGGGAGCACGGCGTGCTCCCGGGAAACGGCGCTCCCGCTCAGCCGGCTGGCGATGGTGCGGGCGTTGATCATCGGCCTACTTCCAGCTAGAGCACGGGTCGTTCGCCCAGCGGACGTCGATGCAGGCCTGGGTCTTGGTGATGTTGAAGCCCTGGTAGACGCTGACGGAAGAGTTGGCGCCGTAAACGTCGTAGAGCTTGTGGTTCGTGTCGTTCGCGAAGCCGTAGGCGTTGTGGCCGTCGTCGGCGATGTCCTTGACGTGGAGCGTCCAGGAGTGCTCAGTGCTGGTCCAGGCCTTGGCGGCGTTGCCCTGGTTCGAGATATGGATGTTCGAGGCGAGAGCGGGCGTCGCGCCGAGGGCGAGGAGGCCAGCCGTGGCGACGGCCGCGACGAGGCGGCTGCGCGTCGTGCTAAGGAAAGACATTCGTTGTCCTTTCAGTTCGTGACCGCCGGTGCTCGTGATCGGATGAGGAACGTTAACGCAATTGTTTGGTTTTGCCAATGGGCGGGCTCGGGCGCCGGGTCGTGAGGGGGTGGTCACGGACCGTCTATTTCGAGTGACGGCGAACGCTCTATGGGTGAACGGATTGTTGCAGATGGTGCCGTGCAAGGGTGGGGGTCGCGGGATGGGAAGTGGCGCGGTGTGGTGAGTGGATGGGTGGGCTGGCGGGACTGAGATTCCGCTGTTCAGGAGATGTTTTGGCGGCATTGGAGTAAGGTGCCGACGAATATGTTCGACTAACGAACAATTCGACGCGTGAGTGCCGCAGGAGGGTGCCGAGCATTGACCCTGTTTCGCCAATGACGAAATTGCGTCAAAATAATTCGGCCCTTGGTGAAAGGGCGGCCGGGGGTTCCGCGCTGGGCGCCGCGCGAGAGGCGGTGGGACTGGTGGGGCGCACGCGATGGGCCCGCGGCCCGAGGCCTGGGGCGGGCGGTGCGGCGCTCCACGGACCAGCGGCAAGATGTACCCGCCCCCGGGGAACATCCAGCCGGTCCCCAGCCGGCGTGCGGTTGATCGGCTAGCGTTGAGGCACTGGGTCACAGGGCACTGCGAACCCGGCGCCCCGCGCCCAGGGATCAACCTCCAAGAGAAGGGGTCGCGACATGGAAATCACCGTCACGGGTCGGCACACCGAGGTTCCGGAACGCTTCCGGTCACACACCATCGAGAAGCTGTCCAAGCTGGACAAGCTCAACGCCAGGTTCCAACGCGTCGCCGTGGAAGTCATCCACGAGCGCAACCCGCGCCGCAGCGGCGAGGCGGAGCGCATCGAGATCACCGCCTACGGCAAGGGCCCGGTCCTCCGGGCCGAGGCCGCCGCCCCGGACCGCGCCGCCGCCCTCGACCTCGCGCTCGCGAAGATGCGGGAACGCGCCCGCCGCGCCACCGACCGCCGCAAGACCCGGCACAAGGCCATGCGCCGCTCCACCGTGCCCGTCGACCTCGGCGCCGCCACCCCGGCCGCCCCGGGCCCGGACCAGGCCTCGGAGCCGACGGCGACGCCGCCCGACGGCGTCGCGATCGAGAAGGCCCTCGGCGACTCCCCGGTCATCATCCGCGAGAAAGTCCACTCCGCCGTCCCGATGACCGTCGAGGACGCGATCTACGAGATGGAGCTCGTGGGCCACCCGTTCTTCCTGTTCGTCGACAAGGAGTCGCACCTGCCGAGCGTGCTCTACCACCGGCACGGCTGGACCTACGGCGTCATCCGCCTGCGCACCGCCGAAGCCGTCGCGTAGCGAGATAAGTGGACGATGCCGAGTACCCGACTCGTTCGCTGTCCGTCTGGGACGGACCCGACTGCCTCCCTGCCGGTCGGCCTCGGCATGACTGCCTGCGGAGCCCCACCGGGGCTCCTCGGCGGTCACGGATGTCGGAGCGTCGCGGGACGCTGTGAGCGTTCCGCAACGCTCCGGCATCGTCCTTTTCCGCTTCCCAAAGTGCGGCGGCTCCCCAAGGCTCGCTAGCATGAGGTGACGTGGTTCCGTGGGGCCGCGCCCGGCATCGTCCCCGAAAAATGGGGCCGCCCCGACCCGACCAACCTTTTCAACCCGCTTCAGCAACTCAAGGAGTGCCGCGTGGCCGTTCCGATTCTCGACAAGATCCTCCGCATGGGGGAGGGCAAGACCCTGCGCAAACTGCAAGGGATCGTCGACCAGGTGAACGCCCTGGAACCGGCCTACGTCGACATGACCGACGAGGAACTGCGCGAGGAGACGGACCGCTTCAAGGAACGGCTGGCCGACGGTGAAACCCTCGACGACATCCTGCCCGAGGCCTTCGCCACGGTCCGCGAAGCCTCCAAGAGGACGCTCGGGCAGCGGCACTTCGACGTCCAGCTCATGGGCGGCGCCGCCCTCCACATGGGCAACATCGCCGAGATGCGCACCGGCGAGGGCAAAACCCTCGTCGCCACGCTGCCCGCCTACCTCAACGCGCTCTCCGGCGACGGCGTCCACGTCGTCACCGTGAACGACTACCTGGCCTCCTACCAGTCGGAACTCATGGGCCGCGTCTTCAGGTTCCTCGGCGTCTCCGTCGGCTGCATCCTCGTCGGCCAGACCCCGGCCGAACGGCGCAAACAGTACGCCTGCGACATCACGTACGGCACGAACAACGAGTTCGGCTTCGACTACCTGCGCGACAACATGGCCTGGACCGAGGACGAACTGGTCCAGCGCGGCCACAACTTCGTCATCGTCGACGAGGTCGACTCGATCCTCATCGACGAGGCCCGCACGCCGCTCATCATCTCCGGCCCCGCCCAGGGTGACATCAATAAGTGGTACGTCGAGTTCGCGAAGGTGGCCCGCCGCCTCACGAGGGACGAGGACTACGAGGTCGACGAGAAGAAGAAGACCGTCGGCATCCTCGAACCCGGCATCGCGAAGGTCGAGGACTACCTCGGCATCGAGAACCTCTACGAATCGCTGAACACGCCGCTCATCGGCTTCCTCAACAACGCGATCCGCGCCAAGGAACTGTTCAAGCGCGACAAGGACTACGTGGTGCTGCGCGGCGAGGTCCTGATCGTCGACGAGCACACGGGCCGCGTCCTGCCCGGCCGCCGCTACAACGAGGGCATGCACCAGGCCATCGAGGCCAAGGAAGGCGTGCAGATCAAGGCCGAGAACCAGACCCTCGCGACCATCACGCTGCAGAACTACTTCCGCATGTACAAGACGCTGTCCGGCATGACGGGCACGGCCTCGACCGAGGCCAACGAGTTCATGAGCACGTACAAGATCGGCGTTGTCACGATCCCGACCAACAAGCCGATGATCCGCATGGACAAGCCCGACCTCATCTACAAGACCGAGGAAGCCAAGTTCCACGCCGTCGTCGAGGACATCGTCGAACGCCACGAGAAGGGCCAGCCCGTCCTCGTCGGCACCGTGTCCGTCGAGAAGAGCGAATACCTCTCCAAACTGCTCGCGAAGGAAGGCGTGCCGCACGAAGTGCTGAACGCCAAGCAGCACGCGCGCGAGGCCGCGATCGTCGCGCTGGCCGGCCGCAAGGGCCAGGTCACGGTCGCGACGAACATGGCCGGCCGCGGCACCGACATCATGCTCGGCGGCAACTCCGAGTTCATGGCCGTCCAGGAGATGCAGGAGGCCGGCTACGACTCGGCCGAGGACCCCGACGCCTACAACGCGGCCTGGCCGGACATGCTGGCCAAGGCCAAGGAGGCCGTGGCCGCCGAACACGACGAGGTCGTGGACCTGGGCGGACTGTACGTCCTCGGCACCGAACGGCACGAGTCCCGCCGCATCGACAACCAGCTGCGCGGCCGCTCCGGCCGCCAGGGCGACCCGGGCGAGTCCCGCTTCTACCTCTCGCTCCAGGACGACCTCATGCGGCTGTTCAACTCCCAGGTCACCGAGCGCGTCATGACAATGACCGGCTTCCCCGACGACCTCCCGCTCGAATCGAAGATGGTGACCAAGGGCATCGCGAACGCCCAGCACCAGGTCGAGGAACGCAACTTCGAGATCCGCAAGAACGTCCTCAAATACGACGACGTCATGAACCGCCAGCGCGTCGTCGTCTACGACGAGCGGCGCAAGATCCTGGCCGGCGGCGACCTGGCCGAGCAGATCCAGGGGTTCCTCGGCAACGTCATCGACGACATGGTCAAGGGCGCCACGCTCGACCCGGACTCCACGACCTGGAACTTCGAGTCCCTGTGGACCGACCTGCGCCACCTGTACCCGGTCTCGATCACGCCCGACGACCTCGGCGACGACGTCGGCGGCATCCAGAACGTCACGTCCGAACAACTCGACCGCGAGCTGAAGGCCGACATCGAACTCGCCTACCAGAACCGCGAGGCCGAGCTCGGCGAGGACGCGATGCGCGAACTGGAGCGGCGCGTCCTGCTGTCGGTCCTCGACCGCAAGTGGCGCGAGCACCTCTACGAGATGGACTACCTCAAGGAAGGCATCGGGCTCAGGGCCATGGCCCAGCGCGACCCGCTCGTCGAGTACCAGCGCGAGGGCTTCGAGATGTTCCAGGCCATGAACGACGCGATCGAGGAAGAGACCGTCGGCTTCCTGTTCAACCTCGAGGTCGAGGTCGAGGAGGAGGACGAGGAGGCCCAGGGCATGAGCCTGATCGATCAGGCCGACTCGGACGTCCAGATCACGTACTCGAGCCCGGACCTCGACGGCGCCGACGACGGCACGGCCGTCGGCGAGGCCGTGCGCAGCGGCGAGCAGGAAGAGGGCGGCCAGACCGAGCGGGCCGATTCCGTGACCGAGGCGCTGGCCGCCGAGGCCGAGGCGGTCCAGGCCGAACGCGCCGGCGCCAAGGCCCAGGCCAAGAAGGGCGCCAAGGTGTCCGGCAAGGGTCTCACGGAGGGCCGGCGCGAGCAGCGGCTGAACTATTCGTCATCGTCCACCCAGGCGGCGGACGGGTCCTCGATCACGGCCGGCGCGGCCTTCGCCCGGCCGCAAGGCTCGGCGCTGCCGGCCGACCCGGCGTCGGACGGCCAGACCTACCCGGGCACGCCGCGCAACGCTCCGTGCCCGTGCGGCAGCGGCAAGAAGTACAAGGCGTGCCACGGCCGCAACGAGGCCCCGGCCCAGGCCGGCAACCAGAAGAAGTAGGCGCCGCGGCCCGGTCAGGCCGGGGGCTGGGGGCCGCGCGGGGCGTCCCCGCCCGGGCCGGCCGGGCCACCCGAAGTGGCCGGGCCGGATGAACCCGGCGCGCCGGGCCAATCGCCGCGATGCGGCCCGGGGGCACGCCCCGGCTTGGACGGGCCCTGGTCGTTCTCGTGGCGCGCCAGGTAACGTTCGAACTCCCGCGCCAGCGCCTCGCCGGAGGCCTCCGGCGAATCGGCCGTGTCCTTGACCTCTTCGAGCTGGTGGACGTAGTCGGCGATGTCCTCGTCCTCGGAGGCCAGCTGGTCCACGCCCTCGGTCCAGGCGCGTGCCTCGTCCTCGAGGTCGCCGACGTCGATCGGCTCGTCGACGAGCTCCTCCAGTTTGCGCAGGATCGCGAGCTCCGCCTTCGGGGAGGGCGGGTTCGCGACGTAATGCGGCACGGCCGCCCACAGCGACATCGCGGGCAGCCCGTAGCGTTCGGTCGCGACATAGTCGAGCACGCCGACGATGCCGGACGGTCCCGTGTACTGGGAACGGTCCAGGTCGTAGACCGTGCGCAGCGTCGGGTCGTCCGAGGACACGGTCACGGGGATCTCGCGGGAGTGGGGCACGTCCGCGAGCAGGGCGCCGAGCGTGATCAGCGCGTCGAGCTCGAAGTCGCCGAGCACGAGCATGAGGTCCGCGATGAACTGTTCCCACCGGGTGGACGGCTCGATGCCCTCGATGATGAGGAACTGCCGGCCGCTGGGCGCGGTCGCGAGCAGGATGCGGGTGCGCGGCCAGATCAGCTCGCGCTTGGTGCCGTTGAGCTTCATGCGCGGGCGCATCACCTGCAGGTCGTAGTAGTCCTCGTAGTCGAGGGCCGCGATGACGCGCGAGTCCCAGGTGTCGACGAGCCGTTCGAGCGCGTCGGTGGCCGCCGAGCCGGCGTCGTTCCAGCCGGCGAAGGCCGCGATGCAGAAGCGCCGGGGTTTGGCCGGACTGTGAGCGGATGGCATACCTTCCACCCTATGCGCTCCGGGGTTCCGCACACACTTTCCCGGTCATTTCTGGGTAGGGCGTCTCGCTAGGATGGGCTCCCAGTATGAGCAGTGACCCCAGAAGGATCGCGCGCCTGCGCGACCGATTCCAGCACCGGGTGACCGTCGCGGACGGCGGACTCGGCACCTCCCTTCAGAACCAGCACCTCACGCCCGATGACTTCGGCGGCAAGGACGGGTGCAACGAGTACCTGAACCTGACCTGCCCGGACGCGGTCCGGCGGGTGCACGCCTCGTTCCTCGACGTCGGCTGCGACGCCGTGGAGGCCAACACGTTCGGCGCCAACCCGTCCAACCTCGGCGAGTACGGCCTGGACGGCCGCCTGGCGGAGATCGCGCTGGCCGGCGCGCGGCTGGCGCGCGAGGTGGCGGACTCCTACGACCGTGAACGGTACGTCTTCGGGTCGATGGGCCCCGGCACCAAGCTGCCGAGCCTCGGCAACATCTCTTTCCGCACGCTGCGGGACGGCTACGAGGCCCAGGCGGCCGCGCTGATCGAGGGCGGGGTCGACCTTCTGATGGTCGAGACCGTCCAGGACATCCTGCAGGCCAAGGCCGCGGTGATCGGCGCCAAGCGGGCCCGGGCGGCGGCCGGCATCGACGTCCCGATCGTCGTCTCCGTCACGGTCGAGACCACGGGCACGCTGCTGCTCGGCACCGAGACGATGGCCGCCTTCTACGCGCTGGCCGCGCTCGGCATCGACGGCATGGGCCTGAACTGCGCCACGGGCCCGGACACGATGGGCGAGCACCTCCGGCAGCTGGCCGGCCGCCTGCCCGTGACCTCGGCCATGCCGAACGCCGGCCTGCCGGAGCTCGGCCCCGACGG
>JAISIU010000198.1 GCA_031261885.1 Bifidobacteriaceae bacterium | reverse complement strand
CGCTCGGCGAACGGCGACCAGTAGCCGGTGCCGGAGGCGTCGGACCGGTCGGTGACGAGCGCCTCGATGGCCCCGTCCTCGGGGCCGTGGCCGGCCAGCCGCCAGCTGAGCCAGTCGTGCGGCAGGCAGACGGCCTGGACGCGGGCCGCGTTCTCGGGTTCGTGCTCGCGCAGCCAGCGCAGTTTTGTGATGGTCAGCGAGGCGACGAGCACGGAGCCGCACGCCTCGGCCCAGGCCTTGGCGCCGGCCTCGCGCGAGCCCTCGCCGAGTTCGCGGATCAGGTCCTCCGCGGCCTCGGCCGAGCGGGTGTCGTTCCACAGGAGGGCCGGGCGCACCACGTGGCCGGCCTCGTCGAGTGTGACCATGCCGTGCTGTTGGCCGCCGACGGCGATCGCGGCGACGTCGTCGAGGCCGCCGGCCTGTTGGGCCGCTTCGTTGAAGCCGGTCCACCAGTGGTCGGGATGAATTTCGGTGCCGTCGGGGTGCGAGGCGCGGCCCTGTCGGACGAGTCTTCCGGTTTCGGCGTCGCGCACCATGATTTTGCACGATTGGGTGGAGGTGTCCACCCCAGCGACGAGAGGCATCTTTGCTAAGTCCTATTCGTGCCGGGCGGGAGGAGTTCCCGCGGGTGGCGGCCGGACGGTTGGCCCGTCCGGCAGGGTGGCACCGAGTGCCAGGCGGCCGTCAGGACCCCCATCCGTAGCGGCCGCCCGGCACTCGGGCGTATTTGGTGAGTTTCAGTTGGGACGATGTGTGGGCGGCCCGGGCCGGAGCCCGGGCCCGAACCCGGTTGAGCTTGAGCTCAGTCGTTGACGCCGACGCCGCAGGCGTACTCGGTGGCGAGCTGGTTCAGCTTGACGAAGCCGAAGCCGTGCTCGGCGACCTTGTCGACGTCGAGGTCCTCGAAGACGGACTTGTCGGCCAGGAACTGGTCGAGGGTCTCGCCGGGGCCGAGGGTCGGCTGGGCCAGTTCCTTGATGCCGGCGGCCTCCATGGCGGCCTGCACCTTGGGATCGGCGCGGAACGCCAAGACGCGCTCCTTGAGGACCAGGTACATGCGCATGTTCGCCTTCGCGGACTCCCACACGCCGTCGAGGTCTTCGGTGCGGGACGGCTTGTAGTCGAAGTGGCGCGGGCCGGTGTACTTCGGGCCGCCGTTCGGGAAGCCGTTCTCCAGGAGGTCGACCGTGCCGAAGGCGCTCATGAGGTCGCCATGGCCGAAGACGAGGTCCTGGTCGTACTTGACGGAGCGCTGGCCGTTCAGGTCGATGTGGAACAGCTTGCCGCTCCACAGGGCCTGGGCGATGCCGGTGGTGTAGTTGAGGACGGCCATCGTCTCGTGCCCGACCTCGGGGTTGAGGCCGATGATGTCCTGGTTCTCGAGCTGAGCGATGAACGCGAGGGCGTGGCCGACGGTCGGCAGGAAGATGTCGCCGCGCGGTTCGTTCGGCTTGGGCTCAAGGGCGATCTTCAGGTCGTAGCCCTGGGACTTGATGTAGCCGGCGACGGTGTCGATGCCTTCGCGGTAGCGGTCGAGCGCGGCGTAGACGTCCTTGGCGGAGTCGTACTCGGCGCCTTCGCGGCCGCCCCACATGACGAAGGTCTTGGCGCCGAGTTCGGCGGCCAGGTCGACGTTGCGGAGGACCTTGCGCAGGCCGAAGCGGCGGACGCGGCGGTCGTTGGAGGTGAAGGCGCCGTCCTTGAAGATCGGGTGGGCGAACGTGTTGGTCGTCACCATCTCGCAGACGATGCCGGTGTCGGCGAGGGCCTTCTTGAAGCGGGCGATGATCTGGTCGCGTTCGGCCGGCTTGGTGCCGAAGGGGACGAGGTCGTTGTCGTGGAAGGTGATGCCCCACGCGCCGATGTCGCTGAGCCCGTGGACGATGTCGACCGGGTCAAGCAGCGGGCGGGAGTTGGAGCCGAACTGGTCCTGGCCGTTCCAGTTGATGGTCCACATGCCGAATGAGAAGTGGTCCTCACGCTTGGGTTCGTAGCTCATATGTGCTCCTCGATGAGTTGGGGTGGCCCGCCGAGCGGTGCGCCACTCGGGTACGGTGCCGGCAACCACAATTTGTTGCTCCAACAAACATATACCGTGCGTCGGAGCCAAACAAACCGTCTGGCTGGCCTCTGACCTCCCCGAATGAATTTGTTGTGCGGTTAAACTGATTGGTGTGTCAGCACGACAAGGGGACGATGGCGGCCCCGTCGACGGAGCGGTCGCCACGCGGTCCGGCGTCCGTCAGGAATCCCTGCGCACCCATAACCTTCAGCTCGTCTTCGAGCTTATCGCGTCGGCGGCCGAGCCGTTGTCGCGCGCCGAGGTCGCCCAGCTCGCCCATATGACCCGTTCCACGGCCTCCGCGCTCGTCGACCAGCTCGTGGCCGGCGGGTTCCTGGCGGAGTGCGAGGTGGCCCGCTCGGGTCGCGCCGGCCGCCCCGCGATCCCGGTTCGCCCGGCCGCCGGCACGTGGGCCGGTCTCGGCCTCGAGGTGGGCGTCGACTACCTGGCCGTCCGCGGCATCGACCTGTCGGGCGACGTCCTCGCGGAGTCCTGCCACCACGTCGATGTGGCCGCCCGCGGCCCCGAGAGCGTGCTGACCGAGCTGGCCACGCTGGCCACGACCGTGTGGGAGGAACTGAACCGTCAGGGCGCCAGGACCGTCGGTGTGGCCGTGGGCCTGCCCGGCCTCGTCGACCGCCCGCTCGGGCCGCTGCGCGTCGCCCCGAACCTCGGTTGGCGCGGCGTCGACGTGGTCGGCCTCCTCCGGGACCGGCTCGCGCTGCCCGTCCTCGCGCTCGACAACGAGGCGACGTTCGCCACGCGGGCGGAGACAGGCGTCGGCCCCGGCGGCGTTTCCCACCGGTCTTTCGTTTACGTCTCGGGCGGCATCGGCATCGGCGCCGGCATCGTCATGGACGGCCAGCCGCTGCGCGGCAGCCACGGTTGGGCCGGCGAGATCGGCCACACCGCGATTGAGCCGGACGGACCGGTGTGCCGCTGCGGCGCGCGCGGTTGCCTCGAGGTGTTCGCGGGTCGTGGCGCGATCGTCGAGGCCGCCGGGCTCGGCCCCGGGCTCGGCGTCGGGCCGCTGCTCACCGCCTACCAGTCCGGTTCGCAGGCCGCCACGACGGCGCTCCGGCGGGCCGGCCGCGCGCTCGGCGTCGCGCTCGCGGACGTGGTCAACCTGCTCGATCTCCAGGAGATCGTGCTCGGCGGCGAGTTCACGCCGC
>JAISIU010000177.1 GCA_031261885.1 Bifidobacteriaceae bacterium | reverse complement strand
CGGCTACTGGACCCGGGCCAACGACACGGAGATCGACATCGTCGCCACCGACAAGGCGCCGGTGGGTGACACGATCGAGGCGATCGGCTCCATCAAGTGGTACAGCTCCCACCCGTTCGACTCACATGACTTCGACACCCTGGCCGCCGCGCGCCAGCTGGTCCCCGGCGCCACGCCGAGCACCCCGTTGATCGTGGTCTCCCGCACCGGCGCCTCAGTGCCCGGGGTCACGGTCGTCACCCCGGACCAGCTGCTCTCCGCCAGCTCCGCGCCCAACGAACCAATGAGCGAATGATGTAATCATTACATTATGTGATGTTATGATTACATCATAGCATCATGTGTGCCTGAACACACGGAAGGAGGCACCATGCTGTTCGCGACGCCTAAGCTCGGGCGCGCCGAGCTGGAACAAATCGCCCGTCTTGACGACCTCCGCCAACAGCTGCGGTACCAGCTCGCCACGCCCAGGCGCTGGACCGGGTCGCTGCGCCGCCTGGCTTTTGCACGCAACGTGCGCGCCTCGAACAGCATCGAGGGGATCCGGGCCAGCCAGGACGCCGCGATCGCCGTCGTTGACGGACAGCGCGCCACCGGCGGGACAGATGAGGCCACCGCCCAGGCACTGGACGGCTACCGCCTCGCCATGACCTACGTGCTGTCACTGGCGGAGACGCCGGAGCCGGTTGAGTACTCCACGCAGCTCATCAAGTCACTCCACTTCATGATGCTGTCCGCGGAACCCGACAAATGGCCCGGCCGTTTCCGGCCCGGCGACATCTACGTCCACGACGAACGCTCCGACCGCGTGGTGTACGAGGGGCCTGATGCGGCCGCGGTGCCGAAGCTGGTTGAGAATCTGGCCGCCGCGCTCAACGCGGACACGCGCACACCGCTGGTAGTGAAGGCCGCGATGGCACACCTGAACCTCGTGATGATCCACCCGTTCCGCGACGGCAACGGCCGCATGGCCCGCTGTCTGCAAAGCCTGGTCCTCGGGGAGCGCGGCGCGCTCTCGCCGGTGTTCGGCAGCGTCGAGGAATACCTCGGCGAGCACACGCCCGGCTACTACGCGGTGCTCTCCGAAGTAGGCGGCGGCAGCTGGCAGCCGAAGCGCGACGCCGCCCCGTGGGTCCGGTTCATGCTGGACGCCCACATCAACCAGGCCGCCGCTTTCCAGGACCAAATCAACTCCCACGCGAGGCTTTGGGACGTCCTCGTCCAGCGCACCGGCCTCCCCGAAGACGACCGCCGCCTGCTGGCCCTGTTCGACGCCGCTCTGGGCATCCGCCTCACGCGCGCCAGCTACATCGCGGTCCTGGCCCGCAACGGCATCACGGTCACTCCCCAAACCGCCGGCCGCGATTTGGCGGCCCTGGTGGCAGCAGGCTGGCTAACTCCAAAAGGCACCACCAAGGCCCGAACCTACGCCGCCGCCCTCGCACTGGAAACCCCGATTTCTTCACACGTATCAAAATCTCCCGGGTAGAAAGTCTCTTCTAGCAGCTGATGCACTCCAGCCATCGTCGAGCTACAATTGGGGCCCATCATCACAGAACTAATGGGCAAATGTCTCCAATGTTTGGTAACCCGAGTCTCAGGAGCATGATCTTCTGGAACTATGGAGCGGATTGGCCCCTCCAAAGCAACATGCCGTCGGATTGAGCCGCCAATGCACTTCGTTTCAGAATAGACTCCCGAGTCAAGCACGTGCACAACATAACGCACTTCATGCTCGTTGCGAAAGGCCCATTTCTTGATCAACGACATAAGAACCACCAGGGCGTTAACAAAATGAGTGAAAATAGGGTGCTTCTCCAGCACCAGTGGCCCTGTCGGCTTAATTCGCCCATCTTCACTCTCAACATGTTCCAACAGTGAGTTCAGTAAGCGCTTTGCCTGATCATCACCGTACACTACGCGGTTCCAGCCTGACGAAACGACCATTCCGTCCTGAAACGCTCCTGCCCTCGGCAAATCATAAGACGATTTGAGCCGCTTCGCACTCAAATCAGCCTTCGGATCTATGCCCAGCATAAAGCCATTACCACCTGACGCATAGCGATCCCACTGCGTCATGTCGTCGTCATCGAGCGACGCGGATAAAACAAAGACATCATCTTGTCGAGTGGGTAGGACCCCAGAATGCACCAACTCAAGTGCCGCACGGACGTACTGTTCCTGTACCTGGCTCCTACGTTCGTTTTGATCCCCCAGCCAACCCTCGACGAGCTCCCTACCGTAAGCAACTTCATACTTGTCGCTTTCACTGGAGGCTTCCATGGCCCACAGCTCGTCGTGTTCGACAATGCTCTTCAATGCCGAAGCCGTCGTGTAATGGTAAATTGGACCATCTAGATCCTTAAAGAACGGATCATCCCAAGACCACAACATGACTTCTTCACTCATAACTATTAGATTACACCGGTCTGACTTATATTACCACGCGTAACTATGCCACTATCCGCAGTGGCACCGACCTCGTCGGCCCAGGCGGTGAAGCGGGTGATTATTGCCTCACGGCGGGTCTCGTCAACTCCATACACGGAGTAGTCTTCCAGCGGCACCGCGGAGACGCTCAGCAAGCATTTCACGATCCATCGGTAGCGCCTCTTGACTGTCGCCGATGGCGAGAACCTCTTCCTTCGTGAAACGTCCGGACGCGAGCACCGTGTCGATGTCGATGTAGTCGCGGCACTCGCCGCGGGACCAGAGCGCGCTCATTTTCCCGGCAACGGCGTCACGCTCGTCGAGCACCGGCCCGATCTCGATGCGGTGCGGCGGGAAGGCCCGGTAGTTCATGCCGAGCTGGATTTCACTGGCCTCGCCCGTGGCGGGATCCGTCACAAACATGCTGGCGAACAGAGGGCGGATGTTGCGGTCCTCGATCACGAGGCCAGCGGCCCCGAACGCCGTCCGGAACTCGTTGAGAGCAGCAGCGAACTGCTCGGGTGAGCCACTATTCGTGAACAGGTCAACGTCCGATGACGGGCGGTTGCCCATGCCGTTGGCACTGATCGCGTAGCCACCGGCCAGGACGAAGCCATACTTCTCGATGGCATCGAGGGCAACCTTGGCGAGACGCTGATGATACGGGAGCAAGAATCTACCTTTCCGCACCGAAGCGAGCTGCGGCCAAGCTAGGAAAGCGGGACTCCCAGAGGGCGCGGCAGCGACGGGGAAGGACCAAGGCACCCCAGCACCGGAACAGCAGCTGAGGGTTGAGCAACGCCACCTGCTCTCGCGTGATCCCTTCACGAATCACCCGAGAGTACAAGCTGCGCACCCGCTCCGGGGAAGACAAGTCATACACCGGATGTGGGGACGTGTCGATCGGCGGGCCGACGCGGACCGTGCCCGTGGCGGGGCCGTGGAGCTCTTCCAGGGAGTCCGGGACCTCGTAGGGGATGGTCGCCTCGTAATCCCAGCCACGCTGGAGGATTCGCCGGTCCCCCGTCTTGCCACTCGTCATCGTCGGTCCCACCTCCTTCCGGTCGCCGTGCCGGCAGTCTATGACTCGCCGATTACGCGGCGTCAAGCCGGCCAGCGGCCCAAGCAGTCAGAGGGTGAGGAGCACCTTGATGGTTTGGCGCTGGTCCATGGCCTTGTAGCCGTCGGCCGCCTGGGCCAGCGGCAGCGTGGTCGTGAAGACGCGGCCCGGGTCGATGCGGCGCTGCCAGATCAGGTCGATCAGGTGCGGCAGGAACCGCCTGACGGGGGCCAAGCCGCCGTGCAGGTGGATCAGGCCGCCGAACAGGTCGCCGCCCGGCAGCGCCACGTCGTGCGAGACGCCGACGAACCCGACGTGCCCGCCGGGCCGCACTGAGTGGATGGCCTGCATCATCGACTGCTGCGTGCCGACCGCCTCGATCGCCGAATCGGCGCCGAACCCGCCCGTCATCTCATGAACCAGAGCCGCGCCCTCGTCGCCACGCTCCTCGACGATGTCGGTCGCACCGAACTCCTTGGCCATCGCCTGGCGGTCGGCGTGCCGGGACATCGCGATGATGCGCTCCGCGCCGAGCTGCTTGGCGGCCAGGATCCCGAGCAGCCCGACGGCCCCGTCACCGATCACGGCCACGGTCTTGCCGGGGCCGGCGGCCGCCGCGACGGCCCCGAACCAGCCCGTGCCGAGCACGTCGGAGGCGGCCAACAGGCTCGGGATCAGGTCGGCCGGCGGCATGCCGGGCGTCGCGACGAGCGTCCCGTCCGCGTTCGGCACGCGGACCATCTCCGCCTGTGTGCCGACCTGGCCCATCATGATGGTCTGGACGCAGCGGCTCTGGTAGCCGGCCCGGCAGATTGGGCACGTGCCGTCGGACGTCATGAAACTGCCGACCACGAACTGGCCCGGCTTGATGGTCTTAACGGCGGGGCCGACCTGCTCGACCACGCCGACGTACTCATGGCCCATCGGGGTCGGTTTGGTCACGGGGTCGATGCCGCGCCACGGCCACATGTCCGACCCGCAGATGCAGGTCGCGACCGTCCGGATCACGGC
>JAISIU010000153.1 GCA_031261885.1 Bifidobacteriaceae bacterium | reverse complement strand
AGCCGTGAGCCGCGGCCGACACCACCCCGCCCGATCGACGGGTGGGATGGTCAGCTGACCATCAGCGTGAACCGGGCGGTCCGGCCCTTGGCCTTCGCGGTGATGACCGTGCGGCCCGGCGCCACGCCCGTGACCCGGCCGGCGGCGTTGACCGTCGCGACGCCGGGCTTGGAGCTCTTCCACGTGACGGTCACGCCGGTCGCCTTGACGGGTGTGGTCTTGACGCGCAGCTGATCGCTCTGTCCGGCGGCGAGGCGCCGCCCCGACGGCCGGCTCGTGATGGCCAGCTTCTTGAGCCCGGCGGCCTTCGCGACAACTTTGATCCTCACGGTGGCGTGGGCCGCGCTCCCGCTGAGGCGCAGCAGGTAGGTGCCCGTGTGCTTGGCCTTGAACCGAATCTTCGCGGCGCCGCCGGGCACGGACTGGATGGTGCCGCTCGTCGTCAGCGTGTGGGTTTTGCCGTTCGTCGTGACGCTGCCGCCGGACCGCGCGACGGTCCAGTACCACGCCAGGGTGTTCGTGCCCCGCATAGTGCCGTTCGCGACTACGGGGATCGTGACCGTGTGGCCGCGTTGGACGTAGACGGTGGTGCGGGATGTGGAGAGCGAGGTGACCGACAGGGTCGGGACTTCCATCGAAGGCGTGGTCGTGTTGGGCGCCGGCGTGATCGGCGCGGTGGTGGGCTGTCCGTTGTCCGATGGCGTCACGGCCGGCGTCACCGTCTTCGTCACGGTGACGGTCGGGGCCGGGGCCGGTGTCTTCGTCACGGTGACGGTCGGCGCTGGGGCCGGCGTCTTGGTGACCGTGACGGTCGGGGCCGGGGTCGGGCCGGCCGTCGGCGTCGTGGTGGGCGTCGCCGTCGGGGTCACAGTCGCCGTCGCAGTCGGAGTCGCCGTGGCCGTGGGCGTCGCCGTGGGGGTGGGCGATGGCGATCCGCCGGACCCGGGGCCAGGCACCTCCTGGTAGGTCCCCGACTCGGTCTTCGCGTAGTAGGTGGCCGTCCCGGAGTCGGGTTCCCAGATCGCGATCGCGTAGCCGTCGGCGGCCGTCACGGCGTCGGAGAACTCGACGAGGTAGGCGCTGCCGCTGCCCTTGACGAGGGCGCGGATCGACGCGTCCGTCGAGGTGCTGATCGGGGACAAATACATCGACATGTCCTGGTAGTGCAGCGTCGGGTCGGCGGCCATGCCCTGTGCCTTCGTCGTGTTGAACAGCGCGGTCAACGTCGTCGTGGAGGGCACGGACTCGTAGGTCGAGGACTGGTAGCCGGCCATCGAGATGTCCGGGTTGTAGAACAGGATCAGCTCGGCGGGGATCGAGGAGTCGACGTCGGTGATGCCGAGCTGCTGCAGCTGGGCCTGCTTGTCGGGGTAGAGGCCCGTCGGCGTGGCCGGGTGGCCCTTGTAGTAGTAGTCGTAGGCGTCGCCGTAGTAGTTCATGATGAATTTGGCGTAGTCGGCGAACAGGCCGTTCGCGGCTTCATTCTCAAGTGGAATGTGCGTGCCGAGGAACAGCATGACGGGTTTGCCGGCGGCCTGGGCGGCGGAGAAGTACGTGTTTGAGAGGTTGAACAGCGCCTGGAACTGGTCGAGCGCGTCCTGGCCGTCGGCCTTGAGGTTCGTCAGGAAGGTCGAGAGCGAGGCGTTGTACACGACCTCGGTGTCCTGCTGGACCACGGTGCCGTAGGCGTTGTCGTCGTTCGACGTGGTCAGCAGCGAGGCACGCGCCAGCCACCACCGGGCGTGGAGCGCCTTGTCGCGTTCGGAGGCCACCACGGCGTAGGCGGTGCCGGGCATCTGGCTGACCATGCCGGAGTAGCCGGACGGTACGGCGCCCGTGCTGCGGGATGTCGCCTCGGCGGTCTCCCACTGGTTGATCAGCGCGGTCTGTTTGCCGTACGGGTCGGCGACGGAATAGAGGGACGTGAACCACGAGTAGGAGAAGCTGCCGTCGGACAGGATGTCGATCGAGTAGTGGGACGGGTCGATGTCGTTGGCGTAGAGCGTGGACTGGATCAGGCCCATGTAGACGTCCGCCACGTAGACGTGGAAGGTGGCATCGGGGCTGATGGCGGCCAGCTGCTTGAAGTAATCGGACAGCCAGTTCAGGCGCTGCTGGAAGACACCGGCGGCGTTCTGAGACTGGTCGGCGATGTCGGCGTCGGGGATGTAGGGCAGTGCGTACATGCCTTCGGGCAGCTTGTCCCAGTTGTAGGACTGCGGCCGTTCCAGCAGCAGGACGGTGGGGATCGTCTTACCGGTGGTCGCGTTCTGGATCAGGGAGCCGCTGCCCCACAGGTTCAGCGTGAACATCGTGACCGGCATCGTGCCGGACAGCGCGGCGATGTTGTATTCACTGGCCGCGACCTTGACCTGGGCGGTGGTCGGCGTGCCGACCTCTTCGGTGAGGAGGTGGAAGGTGGCGGTCGCGGTGAACGTGCCGAACGCCTTGGCGTCGATCGTGAACGTGCCGGTGCCAGAGATGTCGGCCAGCTTCTCGGTGACGCTGACGCGGTGCGTCACGGAGCCGTTGTAGCTCATCTGGAGGTCGACCGCGACGGCGTCGGCCGCGTCATCGGCCAACAGGCCGGCCGCGCCGGGCACGTCGACGGTGACGACGGAAGAGTTGTCGGCCACTGCCGCGGGGGCGAACGTGACGGTCCAGTCGTCGGCCGCGTGGGCCGGCGCGGCCGGGGACAGGCCGCCGACCAGCGCGAACACGCAGGCGACGAGCGCGATCATGGCGGCGCCGAGACGGAAATAACGAGGGGCAGGGGGGTTGGTGCGAGCATGGGGGGATCTCGGGGTGTTTCTCATGATTCCAGGCTAGCTGCGCGCGGCCCACCGGTGGGGTATGGGCCCTACACTGAAATCCCGTAAGCGCACCGGGGCTATCGCCTGACCGTCGGCCCCGGAGGTGGAAACGAGGTATGCCAATGAAGGTCAGACCCCCGGCTGTGGCCGGCATGTTCTATCCGGGTACTGCGGAGACGTTGCGCCGCGACGTCGACCGTTTGCTCGCCACCGCCCATGACGCCGCCCAAGCGCGCGCGGCGGAGCCGGCCGACGATGCCGGCCGGTCGCCGTCCGCTGGGCG
>JAISIU010000127.1 GCA_031261885.1 Bifidobacteriaceae bacterium | reverse complement strand
GATGGGTACCAGACGTCGAGCACGGCGCCGGACTCGTGGATCGTGGCCAGGCCGGCGCCCCAGGCGATGCGTTGTTCCATGGGCATCAACCCTATGACCTCGGGCTGGGCGTAGGGTTCGGGGCGTGGAACTCGACCTTGCCCTGCCGCCCGCCGAATTGGCGCTCGCCCTGGTGGACGTGCCGTCGGAGTCGGGTCACGAGGGGGCGCTCGCGGACCTCATGGCCCAGGCTCTCACCCGCCAGGCGCCGCACCTGGAGCTGCTGCGCGACGGCGACACGCTCGTGGCGCGCACGCACCTGGGCCGTCCGGAGCGTGTGATCCTGGCGGGCCACCTCGACACAGTTCCGGCGGCCGGGAACGTGCCGGGCCGCCTGGCGGCCGGGACGTTGTGGGGGCGGGGGAGCGTCGACATGAAGGGCGGGCTCGCGGTCATGGCGGGCCTGGCCCGCCGCCTAACCGCTCCGCGCCGCGACATCACCTACGTCTTCTACGACCACGAGGAGGTGGCGGCGGAGCTGAGCGGCCTGGGCCGCACCGTGGCCCACCACCCGGACTGGATCGGGGGCGGCCTGGCCGTCCTCGGCGAGCCGACGGCCGGGGCGATCGAGGGCGGTTGCAACGGGACGGTCCGCGTCGAGTTGACCGCCGAGGGCGTGGCCGCCCATTCGGCCCGCTCGTGGCTCGGTGTCAACGCGATCCACCAGGCCGCGCCGATCCTGGACCGGCTCGCGGCCTTCGAGGCGGAGACCGTGCGGGTGGACGGGCTCGATTACCGCGAGGGGTTGAACGCGGTTGGGATCGAGGGCGGTATCGCCGGGAACGTGGTCCCGGACCGGTGCGTCGTGACCGTCAATTATCGTTTCGCGCCGGACAAATCGGCCGACGATGCCGTGGCCCGCCTTAGGGAGTGGTTCGGCGGGTTCGGTTTTCGGGTCACGGACCGGGCGGACGGCGCGCGGCCGGGTCTGGACGCGGCGCCGGCCCAGGACCTGGCGCGCGCCGTGGCTGATGCCGGCGGGCCGGCTCCCAGGGCGAAGCTCGGTTGGACGGATGTGGCCCGGTTCTCGGCGCTCGGCATCCCGGCCGTCAACTTCGGCCCCGGGGATCCGTCGTTGGCTCACGCCGATCAGGAGAGCTGCCCGGCCGCCGAGATCGACCGGGCCGCCCGGGTGCTGGAGCGTTGGCTGGCCTGAGCCCACTTCTCCGGTTTCCCGGCCCGCTTGGTCGCATCGGGACCGGATAAGCGACCAGATGGGCCGGGAAGTTCGTCTTGGGGTGGCCGATGTCGGCGCTCACCCGGGCCGGCCGGGCAAGTTCGGCGTGACGCTGGCCGGGCGGGGGCCAACCGTGGAATGATTGAACCCGTGGAACTCGCATCCGCTCCTTTTTACATCCTGGTCGTCGCGACGCTGCTGTGCATTGTCGGCGTCGTTTTCTACGTGAAGCATCCCTCGAGCGTGTCAATGCCCGAGGCGACGGCGCAGGCCGCCGTGCACCGGGCGCGGGCGCGCCGCCAAGAGGCGATGTTCCAGGCCGCGTACCAGGCCGGATGGGCGCAGCGCCTGGCCACCACGGCCGGCGCCCCGGCCGCGCCGGGCGCGCCGCAGCCCGCCGCCGCGGCCCCCGCTCCCGGTGCTCCCGCGCCGGTCAGCGACCAGGTCTCGGAGCCGCCGTCGGCCCCGGCCGCCTGACGAAACCGGTAAACTGGTTCCCGGTAACTTTTCCCAAACCCAATCGAAAGGGGTATACCCATGGCCGCGATGAAGCCGAGGACCGGCGACGGGCCACTCGAAGTGGTCAAGGAAGGGCGCGGCATCATCATGCGGGTCCCCCTGGAGGGTGGCGGCCGGCTCGTCGTGGAGCTGAACGCGGACGAATGCAAGGAACTCGGCGCCCAGTTCGACGCCGTCAACGCCTGAGCGTTCCCAGCCCGACTGGGTCACGCGCCGGCAGCTGGTGAGAACGAGCGACGGGTTGTCCACCACGTGGGTGGTCATCCCGGTTTACAACGAAGCACCCGCCATCGAAGGTGTGCTTGAGGACGTGACCGCGTTGTTCGGCCACGTCGTCTGTGTCGATGACGCGTCGACGGACGGTTCGGCGGCGATCATTTCCAGCGTCCCCGGCGTGCGGCTCGTGCGCCACCCGATCAACCTGGGCCAGGGCGCGGCGCTCCAGACCGGCATCGAGTACGCGCTGCAGGACCCGGCCATGACGGGCGTCGTCACGTTCGACGCCGACGGCCAGCATCACGCCAGTGACGCGGCCCGGCTCGCGCGCCGCCTCGGCCTGCCGGGTCCGGACGGCCGTCCGCTCCAAGCTGTGCTCGGCACGCGGTGGGCCGAGGGGCGCGAGGCGAAACGGCCGGGCGGCGCCGGCCCGGCCCGCCGCCTGCTGCTCAGGGCCGCGGTGGTGTACACGAGGGCCACGGTCGGGCTCAGGGTCACGGACACGCACAACGGGCTGCGCGCGCTGTCGCGCGAGGTCGCGGCCTCGCTCCACCTCAAGCAGAACGGCATGGCCCATGCCTCCGAGATCCTGCAGCGCATCAAGGCGGGCCGGTTCTGCTGGGCCGAGGAGCCGGTGACGATCGACTACACGGAGTATTCGAAGTCGAAGGGCCAGTCGCCGCTCAACGCGATCAACATCCTGACCGAGCTGTGGCTGGGGAGGCGGTAGCGGTGAACTGGATCATCAAGGTCCTCCTCGTCATCGCGGTCGTGCTGATCACGGGGGCGTTGGCCCGCGGGGGCGGGGCGCGGCGGCTCGCGCTGAGGCGGCTCGGCCTGGCCGTGTTCGCGCTCGTCGTCGTCGCGTCCATCCTTTACCCGAACGCGTGGACCCGCGTGGCCCGGCTGGTCGGCGTGGGTCGCGGCGCTGACTTGCTGCTTTACATGCTGATCGTCGCGGTGCTGGCACTCGTGGCCACGCGCTTCGCGCGCGATCGCCGCGTCCAGCAGCAGCTCACCGCGTTGGCCCGCCGTGTGGCGCTGGCCGAGGCGGTTCCGCCCACGGCGCCGCCCGCCTCGGGTGAGGTGCCGGTCCCGCCGGGCCGGCCGGCATCGGGCGCGGAACGGCCGGGAACTGGCGGCGGCGCTACTTCTTGACGGCGATGAGCAGTCCGTCGCCGCTGTCCACCATCGCGACCCACAGGTGGTCGTCGGCGCGCAGGTCGCGGCCCAGTTCGCGCACTCCCACGGTGATGGGGTCGCGGCGGGCCGGGTCCGGCACGTTGCCGCCGGCCAGCGCGCCGTCGACGACGAGCATTCCGCCGGGTCGCAGCAGGCGTAGCGCGTCGGGGGCGCGGTCCGGGTAGTCCGCTTTGGAGCCGGACAGGAAGACGAGGTCGTAGGCGCTGTCGGCGAGGCGCGGCAGCACTTCGGCCGGGCGTGAGTTGATGAGGCGTGTGGCGGAGGGGGCGACGCCGGCCTCGGCGAAGGCTTCGCGGGCGGCGTTTTGGTGCTCCGCCTCGGCGTCGACCGAGGTGAGGACGCCGCCGGCCGGCATTCCCGCGACGATCGCCAGGGCCGCGACCCCGGCGCTCGTACCGATCTCGACGGCGCTGTGGGCGTGGCTGCCGGCGGCCAGCACCGTCAGCAGGGCGCACGTGCCGGGGCTCGGGTGGGGCACGCCGAGCTCGCGGGCGCGGGCGCGGGCGGCCAGTTGGGCGGGGCCTTCGGGTTGAAACTCCTCCGTGAACGCCCAGTTGGC
>JAISIU010000102.1 GCA_031261885.1 Bifidobacteriaceae bacterium | reverse complement strand
ATGGCCCCGAGCGACTTCATGCGGTTCTCGACGACACCGAGCTCCGCCTTCGAGATCTTGCGCGGCAAATGCTTGATGTGCCGGCTCAGCTTCTCCAGCTTGATCTGGCCCTCGCCCTTGCCGCAGTGCAGCACCGTGATCGGGATCTCCGGCGCCACACGCGATACCTTGCGGCGCTCGTCCGTGATCAGCTTGTTCAGGCGCGCGCCCTCCGGGCCGTCCGTCACGAGGACGATGCCGGGCCGGCCCACCCCCCGGAAGATGAACGACCGGGTGCGCTGGTCCGCCGCCACCGGCTCGGACTCGAAGCTCCAACCGCGCCGGATCTGGCCGATGGCCGCCGTGGCCGCGCCCGGCTGGTCCTCGATGCGCCGGTACGCCGCCTTCTCGCCGCGGTTCATCAGAAGGAACATATCCGCCACGAGCCCGACCATGAGGCCGAGCACCGTCATGTAGACGGCGTGGCCCTTCCACGCGAACAGACCGAGGCCGAGGCCGATCGCGATGAACAGCACCATCGCGCCGGCCAGCCACAGCCAGATCAGCGGGAAGACCTCGTGCGTGACCTTGTAAACGTCCCAGATCTGCTTATACCAGCGCGGCTTCTTCTCGCCGCCGGAGGAACCGGACCGCTTGTCGCGGCGCTGGGAACTGGAAGAGGTGGATCGGGTCTTGGCCATAGCCCGCAATTCTAGCGACCCCCCTCGCCCGGACCCGACTCGAGGCGGGCCGCCACCTGGGCCAGGAAGCGGGCCGCCTCCGGGGCCGCCACCGCCTCCGGGTCGTAGGCCAGGGCGAGCACCGCGACGGGACGCACGCCGATCGCCTCCGGCGCGCCCGCGCCGCCGGAGAGAGCCACGGGCTTGGGCTGCGGCTCTCCGACGGCCAGCGCCGCCACCTGCGGCGGCGCGATGCGCGGCGTCTGGAACAGGACCGGGGCCGGCGCGATGGGCGCCACCGTCAGCGCTCCACCCGTCAGGTCCTCCGGGGCCGGAGCGTCACCCGCCGCGATCTTCTGGGACAGCGAGGCGATGCGGCGCGCCACGCCGCGCGTCCCGATGCGGGCCGCGTCGTGGACCACCGGGACGAGCGGGCCGTGCGGGGTGTCGACCGCGAAGCCGACGCTCGCCAAGTCCGACTGTCCCGCCGCACCGGCCAGCGCCGGGGCCTCCGGCAGCGCGGCCGCCACCGCCGCGACGACGAACGGGAGCAGCGTCAGATCCTGGCCCGTTTCGGTCTTGAACTGCGCTCCCACCCGCGCCATCACGCCCATCACGGCCGTCGCGTCGAACTCAGCGACGGCCAACACCGGCACGCGAGTGGCGCCACGCGGTGCGGCCGGGGGAGCCGGGCGCGGCTTCGGCGCTTCTGCCGCGGGTGCGGGCCGCGCGGCCAGCGCCGCGGCGTCGAGGATGTCCTGCCGGCGGATGCGGCCGCCGACACCACTGCCCTGGACCTTCGCGAGGTCCACGCCATGCTCGGCCGCGAGACGGCGCAACGTCGGGTTGAAGTACGAGGCGCGCGGGGACACCGGCGCGTCCTGGGAAGCCGCCGGGGCCTGAACCGCGGGGGACTGGGAGGCCGGGGCTGGCACCGACAGTGGCTGCGCACCGCCGAGGCTTGAGGCGGCCGGCGCGGGTACGCGAGCGGGGCTTTGCAGGATCGCCGCCTGGGCCGTGGCCACCCGCGGCGAAGCGGCCGCCTCCGGCGTCATCGGCGCCACCGGCGAGGGGTGGTCGGCACCGGAGACGTCGGCCGCCGCCGCCGCGCGCGCCGCCGGGCCGCCCGGCTTGAACCCGGCCGAACTCGCGCCCGCCAGCGGCGACGTGGGGATCGACGGGTCGAGGCGCGGCCGCTGCAGCACGCGCCGTCCCTGGTCCGGGCCCGTCCCCGGCTGACTATTGGTCACGGGCGCGGCCGGCATCGGGCGCGATTCCGGCCGCCGGGCACCAATCGAAGGCCCGCCAACTTCCGGCCCGGGTGACGGCATCGGCGGCACTGCGGAAGGCGCGACCGCGGAAGGCGCGGGCGCCGCGTGACGGGGGTCGGCCGCCGGCGACGCGGACTGGCGGCGGGCCGCCTCGCCGAGGCGCGCCAACGAGGCTTGCAGCGTGCCACCGGCCGAGGCAACGGGTTCCGGCTCCGGTTCGGGCGCGTCGTCGAGCACCGCGAGCAGCTGCCCGACCTCGACGACATCGTCCTCGTGGGCGACGATCTGGACGAGCACGCCGTCGCACGGGGCAGGGATCTCCTGATCCACCTTGTCCGTCGAAATCTCGACGAGCGGCTCATCGGCGCGGACGCGGTCGCCCACCGCTTTCAGCCACTGGGTCACGGTGCCCTCGGTCACGGCCTCGCCAAGGGCCGGCATCGGCACGGGATGGGACATTGCTCCTCGATTCTTCGAGCTGCTCGCTGCTGGAACGGCGGCCGGGACGCCGCCGGAATCCTCCCGGCGCGGCGCCGGGCTTGGGGGGCCGCCATTCCGTCTTCGCTTGAGGCTACCGCGCCACCAGGCCCGGCGCGGGCAGGGCGCGGCGTGACGTGCGCCTCTCCGCCCGCGAAGCCTCCCGTGTCACGGCTGGTGCAGTGGCTTGCCGGCAAGCGACAGGCACGCCTCGCCGAGCGCCTCACCCTGCGTGGGATGGGCGTGGATCAGCTCCGCCACCTCCTCCGGCATGGCCTCCCAGGCCACCCACGCCTGCGGCTCGGCGATCAACTCGCCCGCGCCACGGCCGACGATATGGACGCCGACGATCGGCCCGTCCGTCCGCCGGATCACCTTCACGATGCCCTGCGCGCCCTGGATCAGGCTCCGCGCGTTGCCCATCAGCGACTGCTCCACCGCCCGGTAGCCGTCCGGCCCGAACCGCTCCAACGCCTGCTGCTCCGTCAAACCGACCGACGCGACCTCCGGGTCGCAATAGGCGATGCGCGGCACGCCCGCCAGGTCCGACGGCGGCACCTCGCGGCCCGCGATCCGCTCCGCCACGGCGATGCCCTGCCCGAAAGCCCGGTGCGCCAGCTGCGGGCCCGCCGTGATGTCGCCGACCGCCCACACACCCGGCGCCGTGGTGCGCGACACAGCATCCGTCCTCACAAGGCCGCCCGCCGTCGCGACGCCCGCCCGCGCCAGACCGGCGCCCTCAAGGTTCGCGTCCCGGCCCACGGCCACGAGCAGGTACTCGGCCGTCACCGGCGGCTGGCCGGCCAGGCGCAGCGTCACGTCCTGCGCAGTCTCGACCACGTCCTCGACCGCCGCGCCCAGCTTCACGCGGATACCGCGCTTCTTGAACTGCCGCTCCACCTGCTTGCTGCACGAGACGTCCTCATGGGACAACAGATGCGGCAGCGCCTCCACGAGCGTCACCTCAGCGCCCAACGAACGCCACAACGAGGCGAACTCGACGCCGATCACGCCACCGCCCAACACCGCGATCGATGCCGGGACTCGCTCCAATTCGAGCGCCCGGTTCGAATCCAGCACGCGCCCGGCCGCGCCGGCCGCCGCCGCGAACGGGCGCGGCCGCGCGCCCATCGCCAACACCACCGCCCGGCGGGCCGCCAGCGTCGCCTGGCCGACCCGCACCTCGGACGGTGAGACCAGATCGCCGTGGCCCGGAACCACCGTGATGCCGCGCTGGCCAATCAGGCCCGTCAGGCCCTTGTGCATGCGGTCCACCACCGACCGTTTGAAGGCGTGCAGCGCGGCCGGGTCCACGCCGTTCAGCGATGCGTCGACGCCAAGGCGGTTCGCCTCACGGATCTCGTCGGCCACGTGGGCGGCCTGGAGCAGCGCCTTGGTCGGCACGCAACCGCGGTTCAGGCACGTGCCGCCGATCCGGTCCGCCTCGACCAGCGCGACGCTGAGACCGAGCTCGGCGGACCGGAGGGCGGTGGCGTAGCCGCCCGATCCGGCGCCGAGGACGATGACGTCGAAGGGCCCGGCCGGTGCCGGATCCTCGACATTGACGCTGGTAGAACCCTCGGTTACGGACACTTCGCTCACATCTCCTCACCTGGCGGGAATTGTTTTAGGTGCCGCGCCCCCGAACAAGGCGCCGCCTGACCGACGGCGCACAGCCCCACCCGGTGAACCACCCGCCCAGCCGGGCCGCCCAGGCGAATGCCCTTGTCCGTCATCGTGCAACGCTACCCTTGGACGCTATGGGACTGTTCAGGCGACGCTCCAAGGCCGCGCAGGCCACGCCCGGAACGGGCGGGCCGCGCGACGCCAAACGGGCCACGATCGATCACTTCAAGGAGTTCACGGCCACCCGGGTG
>JAISIU010000037.1 GCA_031261885.1 Bifidobacteriaceae bacterium | reverse complement strand
GGGGGTGGGGGGGTGGGGGGCGGTGGGGCGGCCCCCTCCACCGTGGTGGGTTTTTAAATTGTGTCACCCGGTTGTGGGGGTGGGGGGGGGGGGGGTTACGGGGGCCGGGCGTGGGGGCGGACTGGGGGCGGACTGGTGGACGATGCCGGCGGCCGCCTTCCGGTTGGACGGTGGCCGCCGGCATCGGGCACGGCCGCGAGGCGGGCCCGGCGGCCGTTTCGGTTGGTTCCGGCGCGGGCCGAGCGGCTCAGGCCGGGATCGGGCCGCCCAGGCAGCCCATGAAGTTGACGGACTGGCCGGGGATCAACGTGACAAGGGTGGTGCCGCCCATCGGGGCGTCCGAGAACGCGTCCCTGTCACCCGTGGTGACGTCCACCGAGCAGCCGCTCGTGGCAGTGCTCGCGAACTGGTACCGGCCGGCGGCGATCGTGCCGGCCACGGGGTTGTTGCTCGCGTCGACCCTCAGGGTGTCCGGGGCCACCGTCACGGCGACGGGGGCGGAGACGGCGCCCACGTGCTCGCCCTCGGGCGAGAACTTCACGGTCTCGGTGAAGGCGGTGCCGACCGGGATCATGTCAGAGCCCTCCGTGTCGAGGTAGGGGCTGATCGTGGTGGCGAAGGTGCGGGTGGCCTCGCCGGCCTTGGCGGACACGGCGGGGACGGACTTGTCCCACCCGGAGAGGTTGACGCTCCGGTAGGAGTAGAAGTCCGGGAAGTCGATCGGGCCCGTGTAGGTGACGGAGGCGTTGATCCCGTAGTAGTTGCCCTGGTAGGCCAACGAGCCCATGGTGTGGGCCAACGTGGCCGTCACGGGTGTGGTGCTGACCTTGTACACCGTGAACTTCGTGGTGGCGCCGTTGTCGCTGGAGTGGGTCGATTTGTACACGACCTTGATCTTGTGCTTCTTGACCGCCAGCGAGTTCTTGAACTTGTACGTGGCCCACTTGCCGTGCGTGATCTTGAGGGTCTTGAGTTTCTTCTTGCCGTCGTAGATCTTGGCCGTGCCGTTGCACCGGCTCGAATGCGAGGCGACCTTCAGCTTCACCTTGAAACTGTGGCCGGCCAGGTAGGAAAAGGTCTCGTAGCCGTCCATCAGCTTCGTGTCGCCGACGACCTTCGGCTTGATGGTGCAGAACAGCATCTGCGTGGAGCCGGACTGGTCCTGGGCGGCCGCGCCGCGCGGGGCGGCGTTCGCGGCGGCCGCCGTGAGGGGGGTCAGCACGAACGTGGCGGCCACCGCCAACGCGGCGCATACCTTGAACTTGGGGTGATTCATCTGTGGGACATCTCCATGTGGCCCCGCGGGACGCCGGCGGCCCGGAGGCGGGGCGGTGCGGGGCGATTGTGATTCGGGCCGCTTGCGGCCGGTGGCGATATAGGGGGCCGCCGGTGCGGGCTCGTGATCGATGTGGACTGGTTGACTGGTTGCGGAGCGTCGCGCCTCGGCCGCGCGCGACGCGCAGTTGAGGGATGACCGAGGCGGCAAGTCACGGCAACCCGTCTCTTGGAGACTAACACCCGGGCGCTGCCCGGCCGCGGCGCCCGGTGGCCGCCCCGGTTCGATTCTCAGCCACCGCACAGGAACGGTTCGACCCGGCGTGAGTGGCTCCCCGCCACACGGGTGGAACCGCCCACGGGGCGCCGCGGCAATGGACCCGTCCCGGGCCACCCACATACCTGACTTCCCCCTCCGGGGGTCGCGCTGGTATTATCGTCAGTTGGTGTGCGGCCCGTTCCCAGCGGACTGCCTCGTTCCAGGGAATGGCGCGCCGCCCAGGCGCGGCGCCACCCGGGTCTCCCAGGGTGATTCCCCGAACACACACCCCGAAACCTTTGAGAACCCACGTACTGTGGGGCGGGCGGTTCGCCGCGCGCCTCGCACCCGAGTAAAGAAAGTCCACCAGTGGCAAACATCAAGTCGCAGATGAAGCGGATCCGCACCAATGAGAAGGCCCGCCTCCGCAACAAGGCCGTGAAGTCGGAGCTGCGCACTTACGTGCGCCGCGTTCGCGAGGCCATCGCGGCCGGGGACACCGAGAAGGCCGAACCGGCCCTCCGGTTCGCGTGCCGCAAGCTCGACAAGGCCGTGAGCAAGGGCGTCATCCACCGCAACCAGGCGGCCAACCGCAAGTCGGCGCTCGCCAAGCAGGTCGCGGCCCTCGCCAGCGCCTGACCGCACAGGTCCACAACAACCCACATCGACACCGAACACCGGTGGGGCACACGCCCCACCGGTGTTTTCGCTTCCCCAGCAACGCTCAGCTGGAGCAGATGGAGCAGCTGGATCAGATGGCGCGGGCGGCCCGGGCGACATCGATGACAGCCTGCTCGGCCGCGAACCGCGCGCCCGCCCGGCCCAGGCTCTTGACGTCCTGATCGGCCTTGGCCACCACGAGGATGGCGTGCGCCAACTGCTCCGGCCTCCAGTGCCTCAGCTCCTTGCGGGCGCGGTCAGCCTGCCACGGCGCCATGCCGAGCTGGCCGGGCCCGAGCCCCGCCCGCGCCGCGCCGCCGGCCTTCGCGAGCTGACGCAGCTTGGCGGCCAGCGCCCCGACGATCGGCACGGGGTCCACGCCCACCATCAGCGCGTGGCGCACCAGGCCGAGCGCGCGCGGCACGTTGCCGGCCACGGCCGCGTCCGCCACGTTGAAGCCCGAGGCCTCGATGCGCCCGCCGTAGTAGCGGTCCACGGCGGCGCGGTCCACCTGCCCCACCGTGTCCTGCGTCAGCTGGGCGACGGCCGCCGCCAGCTCGCGCGTGTCCTGGCCCACGGCCTCGACGATGGCGTGGATCGCGTCGGGGGCGGCCGTGCGCTCCTGGCGGCGGAACTCCTGCACCACGAAGTCCGTCTTGTCCCGGTCGCGTGTCAACGGCTGGCAGTCGACCTCCGGGTAGCCGGCGGCGCGCACCTGGTCCAACAGTTTCTTGCCGCGCTGCCCGCCGCGGTGCCTGAGGATCACGACGGCGTCGGGGTTCGGGGCGGCGACGTAGGCGAGGGCGTCCGTCAGGAACGGGTCGGACGCCTCGGCTACGCCCTGGACCACGACGATCGCCGCGTCGGCGAACAGGGATGGGGAAGCGGCCATGAGTAGCGCGCCCGGGTCGTAACCGGCCGCGTCGAGCCGGACGGTCTCCGCCTCCGGGAAACGGTCCCGGGCCAGCCGGGTGAGCCGGCCGATGCCGCGTTCGGCGAAGAAGTCCTCCGGGCCGGACACGAGCACCACGCGGTCCGGCTCGGCGCGGTTCCACGGCACCGTGTGGGCCGCGGCCCTGCCGCGGCCGGTCTTCTTGGCCGTGCCCGCTTTGCTTTTCGCCGCTGCCATGGCCCCCAGCCTACTGATCTCCCCGCACCGGCTCGCGTCCTCGGCGTGCGCGGGCGCGGAACCCGATAAGCTCGGGTACATGACCCTGGATTCACGCCATGCATTGCTTCACCAGCGGACCGCCCCCCGCGTCGTCGCTGCCGCCGCGTTCGCCGCGGTAGCCACCTTCGCCATCACCGGCTGTACCTCGTCCGCCACCGTCGAGCAATCGCAGGCCCCGGCCTCCGGTTCCGCCTCGGCGCTGGTCACGGGCTCCGGTTCGGGCGCCGCTTCCGGCGCCGCGACCGCCGCGGTCGCCAGCCCGGTGCCGTCGATTGTCACGGACTTCACGAAACAGCCGGGTCTGACGCCGGCCGTGGCCGCCAAGCCGTACGACGGCGCGCCGTGGATGGCCATGCCGCGCGTCGTCCTCGGGTCCACGCTGTTCACCAGCGCCGACACGTACGGCGACCCGAAGGCGGGCATGTGGACCCTCGGCGCCGGTGTGACGGCCAGCAATCTCAACACGGGCAAGCAGCTGTGGCACGTCGACTATTCGGACGCCTCGTTCGCGCTGCCGAACCAGGACGCCACGAAGGACGTCACGAGCGACATGATGTCGGACGGCAGCTCGACGGTCGCGGTCATGGTGACACGTGACGACCCGGACTCCGGCGACGATTCCGACTCTGGCGACATCAAGGTGCAGGGCGCGCCCGCCCGGGCACAGGCGCCCACCGCTCAGGCCGCCGCCTTCCGGCCCGCCGGAGCGGCCCAGGGCACAGGGGCCACGGTCCGGCCGGCCGCGGCCCGCGCCGCGGTACCGGCCAAGGGGGACTCCGCGACGGAGTTCACGCTCGTGACGATCGACGCGAAGAGCGGCAAGGTGCTCGGTTCGGTCTCCGGCTCCGGCTCCAACCCGTACATGGTCGCGATGACGCCTGACGCCGTCGTGTACACCGCCGACGAGAACACCGTGACCGCGGTCAGCACGAAGAATCCGTCGCAGGCGGCCCTGTGGACCGCCGACATGGGCGACAACACGTACGGTTCGGCCGTCGG
>JAISIU010000323.1 GCA_031261885.1 Bifidobacteriaceae bacterium | reverse complement strand
ACAGCATGAGGACGGCGAGGGGGAACAGCCAAAGGACCCGGGCGTTCGGCAAACCGTCCTCGCGCGGCTGCGTGAAACGGAACCACCTGGCGCTGAAACGGCCGACGTGCGGTGCGGGCGTGGGGGCGGCATGGCGGGTGGTGGGCGCTGCGGTGGGGGCTGACGCGGTCACTGTGCCACCTTAGTGCCCGGCGCGGCGGGCGGTGGGCCGTCGCTGCCGCGGTGCGGGGCGGGAGACTGGTCTGGTGCGGGGGCAGGGGTGTCCGCGCCGGTGGGACGCGGCGGCGTCGCGGGCAGCGGCTGTGGCCTGAGATGACGGCTTGGCGTGGCGTCATGGTGCAGCCGGGGGTATGCCTTGCGCTCACGGACCCAGGCCATGGCCGGCTTCTCGACGATGACCCAGCTGGCAATCGCGCACGGGATGGTGCAAAGGAGGGAGGCCAGCATGTAGGGGAAATACCCGTGGCTCTGGACGTGGGCCATCGCGAGCACCTGTTGGACGGGGAAACCGTAAATGTAGATGCCGTAGGAAATGTCCTGGGTGCCGATGATCTTCGGCATGGGCAGCACCATGGCGAGCCACATGATGACGTAACCCCAGAGCGGGGCCGAGAGGAAGGTGCCCCATTCGGGCGCGGGCCGCCAGGCGATGAGCGCCGTTCCGGCCGCGGCGCACAGGACGGCGCACGGGAAGTTGTAGCGCAGCTTCGAGCGGAACTCGTAGAGGATCGCGCCGCCGAAGAACCACGGTGTGAGCTGTAGCAGCTGGGGCAGGTAGGACCCGGCGCCGAAATAGGTCGCTAGGTGGGCCGGGTGCCAGTTCGCCGCGATGCTGAGGAGGAAGACGACGACGACGAATGTCTTCTGGAATCGCCTAAGACAGGTGAACGTCAGCCCGATGCCGATGATCAGGTAGCAGGTGAACTCATACCATAGCGTCCACATCGAGCCGTTCCACGCCGATGGGTAGGGCACCTTCAACGGGGTACCCGCGACGTTGTAGGAGACGAGCTGAAGGCGGAGGTTGCCGAAGACATACATCAGGGGTGTCGTGGCCGTGGTCCAGAAGTGCTTGAGGCTGTGGTGGGCCCAGTGGTAGTTGATCGGCGAGAGGACCAGCGCGACGATCAGCAGATTGACGACGAAGGCCGGGTAGATCCGCGCGATGCGGCGGGCCAGGAACCCGCCGAGCTTGTGGGAATTGCGGGATGCCGTGATCAGATATCCGGAGATGATGAAGAAACCGCCCACGGCCCAACCGCCGACGTTGTAGCCGCCCGGCATCGGGCCGTGGCCGAAACCGCCGGTGTAGAACGAGTGCGCCACGATCACCGTGGCCGCGAACACGAGGCGCAACAGGTTGAGGCTGTTGGCATGGTTGTCGAGCGGGACACCCGGCCACCAGGCCCTGGCCCGCGAAACCGTCTTCGCGGCGGCCTGAGGCCGGACGGGGCCGGGGCGGGACGGGCCGGGACCGCCCAGAAAGGCCAGGGGGTTCGAGCTCATCGGGTCTGGTCCGTGGCGCCCTGACGGGCGTCGTTGTCCGGCGCGCCGCCGTACGCGGGGACGTCGCCTTGTGCCTCGATCCACGAGGCGAGGCGGTTCACGCCGTCGGTGAGCGAATAGCGCGGCCGCCAGTCGAGCACGTCGAGCGTCGGGGCGATGTCGGCCCAGGCGTGGCGGACGTCGCCGAGGCGGTACTGGCCCGAGACGTGCGGCGCGGGGGCGTGGTAAAAAGCCGCAATCGCGTTCGCCGCGTCCTCGATGGTCTGGTGCTCGCCGGAGCCGATGTCGAGCGTGCGGCCGCTGGCGGCGTCGGAATCGAGCGCGGCGGCGATCCCGGTCGCGACGTCGTCGATCAGCACGAAATCGCGCCGCATCCGGCCGTCCTCGTAGAGCGGGATCGAGGCGCCCTCGCGGGCCATGCGGCAGAACAGGGACATGATCCCCGTATAGGGGTTGGACAGCGACTGACCCGGCCCGTAGACGTTCTGGAGCCGGACGATGGCGATCGGCACGTCGAAACTCGCGCCCCACGTGCGCAGCAGCTGCTCTTGCGCCACCTTCGTGACGCCGTAGACGCTGCACGGGTCCGGCGGGACCGTGGCGGCCGCCATCGGCAGCGGTTCGGATCCGGGGAAATCCCAGATGCCGGCATCGAGGTCGGCGAGCGTGCGCTGTCCGGGTGCGAACGGCGTGCCGTCGGCGCGCCGCCACCGGCCCTCGCCGTAGACCGCCCGGGAGGACGTGAGCAAGATCTTGCGGGGTCCGATGCCGTGGCGGACCAGGGCGTCGAGCATCTGGGCCGTGCCCACCACGTTGACGGAGGTGTGGCGAGCGGCCTCGTGGATCGACTGTCCGGTCCCGGTCTCCGCGGCCAGGTGCACGATGACGTCGGGACGGCAGCGCTCGAACAGCTGGTCCCACACCCGCTGATCGCGGACATCGCCCTCGACGCGTTCGACGGCCGCCGGCAAGGCGGACGGCCACATGCGGCCGGGGTGGACCTGTTCGAGCAGGGAATCGAGGGCGACGACGTGGCCGAAACGTTCGAGCAAAGTGGGCGCCAGGGCGGTCCCGATGAAACCGGCGCCCCCGGTGACGAGGCAGGTAGTGTTCGTGGTCGAGGTCACTGGGGTTGGGATCCTTTCGGCTGATGGGGGCGGGCGGGGCCTAGCCCCAAAGCGTGCCGGGCCAAGACCCTGGCGCCTTGAGCGTACCCGTGCAGCAACGTGCCGGGTAGGAGGCTGAGGGCGAAACCGCGCGAAATCCAGTGATGCCTGGCCACCCGGGCGGCGCGCCGCCAGCCGCGCCGGGCCATGAGCCGGGCCGCCAACCGGTAGTACCGGCCCTCACCCTCGAAACGGGTCCCGTCCTGGATGGTCTTGGCGGAGGCCGAACCCGAATGCCGCCGATAGCGGAAGGCGAGTTCCGGCCAGTAGACGAGCGTGCCGCCCGCCGCGATGACGTCGACGACGAAGGCCAGATCCTGGATGATCGGGAACCCAGGGCGGAACGGCACGCGGCCGAACACCTCCCGCCGGAACGCGAGCGCCGGCCAGTAGAGCCAGTCGCCGCGCAGCAGGCTGACGGCGCCGGCCTCGCCGCGCAGTTCGGTGGGCCGGCTTCCCTTCGGTGTCAGCAGGGCGCGCTTGGCCCGGTCCACGAGCGGGCGCACCACGCGGCCGTGCTCATCGACCACTTCCGCGCCGGGCTGGATGATCGTGGCGTCCGGGAACCGCGTCAACGCCCGGCGGACGGTCGCGACATAGGTGGGGAGCATCAAATCGTCGCAGCCCATGAGGACGACGACGTCGGCGTCCGAGAGCTTCACGCAACGGTCGTAGTTGCCGGTCGGGCCGAGATTGTGCTCGTTGCGGAGGTAGGTGATGCGCTCGTCGCCGAGGGCCTCGACCCTTCCCGAGACGGACTGGTCGGGGTAGCAGTCGTCCACGACGGTGAGCCGCCAATCGGGATCGGTCTGGGCCCGGACCGATGCGATCGACTCCATTAAGAGATCCGGCGAGCCCCAAAACGGGATCAGCACGTCAAGCGAAGGCACGAACAACTATCGTATTGCCCCATGCCACTGCTATTCGTCGACCTCCTCAGCTACACGGGGACCAAAGGCGGCATGGAAACCTATGCCAGGGAGCTGTACCGAGCCCTTGGAGCCGCCCTACCGGACTGGGACTTTCTCGGCATGTGCTCGAGCGAGGGCTACCGGCTCGACGACCACGCCTGGTTCCCCGGCGAGGTCTACGACTCGGGGATCTCCGGCGAGAACCGGTTCGCCTGGGCGCGCGGCGAACTGACCCAGGTGGCCCGCCACGCGAAGGCGCGGAAGGCCGACATCGTGCACTGCCCCGCCACACTGGGGCCGCGCAAGACGCCCATGCCGACCGTCATGACGATGCACGACATGCTCTACTGGTCGCACCCGCAGTACATGTCAACCCCGCTGTACACGGCGCCCGTCAAGTGGATGGAGAAACAGGCGGCCCGCAACGCCACTGAGATCCTCACGATCTCCGATGCCTCGAAGAGGGCGATCATCCAGTATCTCGGGGCCGGAGCCGAGCACGTGCATGTTGTGCCGCTGGGCGCGACCCCGAAAGCGTCGGACGAGAAGCCGCGGCCCAGGCGGGGCGACCTTGTCATCGCCGAGGGCAACCGCCGGCCGCACAAGAACTTCGACTCGTTGATCCGCGCGCTGCCGCTCATCCCCGAGGCGCAGCGGCCGCACCTCGTCGTCACGGGCTCGCGCGGCGACGACCCCCTGCTGCCCGTGGTCAGGGAACTGCACCTCGAAGACTGGGTCGAGCTCAAGGGCTGGATCCCGGACGAGGAGCTCGACGAACTCCACCACACCTGCACGGCGCTCGCGATGCCGTCGTTTTACGATGGCTTCTGCCTGCCCGCGCTCGACGCCATGCTCGTCGGGACCCCGGTCCTGCTCAGCGACATCGACGTGTACCGCGAGGTGGGCGGCGACGCCGCGCTCTACTTCGACCCGACCGATCTGGCGTCGATCGCCGAAGCCATGCGACGGGTCGTCGCCGAGAAAGGCTTGGCGGACAGCATGCGGGCGGCCGGCCTGGAACGCGTGAAACACTTCACGTGGCGAAAGGTCGCCGAGGAAACCGCCGACGTGTTCCGGCTCGCGCTGGAGCGTGCCGGGAAGCGCGCGTGAGCGCACCAGGCAATAGGCTGGTGCGGCCGACCACGGCGAACAAACACAGAGAGGGGTTTGGCCCAACCATGGAACGCAAGCGTGCCTTCGTGACCGGTATCACGGGGCAAGACGGCAGCTATCTCGCGGAACTGCTGCTGGCCAAGGGCTACGAGGTCCACGGGCTGATCCGGCGGTCATCGAGCTTCAACACCGGACGGATCGACCACATTTTCCAGGACCCGCACGTGCCGGACCCACGGTTGATCCTGCACTTCGGCGACCTCGCGGACGGGTCCAGGCTCGTGAGCCTCATGGAACAGATCCAGCCCGCCGAGGTCTACAACCTCGCGGCCCAGTCACACGTGCGCGTCAGCTTCGACGAACCCGAATACACGGGCGACGTGGTCGCGATCGGCACCACGCGCCTGCTCGAGGCGATCCGCTTCTCCAAGGTTCACTGCCGGTACTACCAGGCCTCCAGCTCAGAAATGTTCGGCGCCGCCGCCCCGCCGCAGAACGAGGACACGGCCTTCCACCCCAGGTCCCCGTACGCGGCCGCCAAGGTCTACTCCTACTGGATGACGCGCAACTACCGCGAGGGCTACGGCCTGTTCGCCTGCAACGGCATCCTGTTCAACCACGAATCCCCGAGGCGTGGCAACACGTTCGTGACGCGCAAGATCACCCGGGCGGCCGCGCGGATCAAGGCGGGTGTCCAGGACAAGCTGTTCATGGGCAACCTCGATGCGAAGCGCGACTGGGGTTACGCCCCCGAGTACGTCGAGGCGATGTGGCGCATGCTGCAGCAGGACGAGCCCGGCGACTATGTGGTCGCGACCGGCGAGACCCATTCGGTGGCCGAATTCCTCGACTTCGCGTTCGGCCGCGTCGACCTCGACTGGCACGACCACGTCGTGTTCGACGAGCGATACATCCGGCCCACCGAGGTGGACTGCCTGATCGGCGACCCGGCCAAGGCGAAGGCCGTGCTCGGGTGGGAGGCCAAGGTGAAGGCCAAACGGCTCGCCGAGATCATGGTGGACTCCGACATCGAGGAGCTGAAGAACGAGGGCGGCCACTACGTGGACAAGGTCGTGGCGGCCTGACGTGCGTGTTCTCCTAACCGGCGGAACGGGCCTGCTCGGTTCGGCCATCGCCCACGAGCTGGCCCGGCCCGCCTCGGGCCACGACGTGACCGCGCCGACCATCGAACAGCTCGACCTCAGGGACCAGGCGGGGGTCACCGCGCTCCTGGAGGCCGTGCGCCCGGACGCGATCATCCACACCGCCGCGGCCGTGGGCGGCATCGACGCCCGGCGGCAGCACCCGATGGGCTACCTGCTGAACAACCTCACGATCGACTCCGCCGTCATCGGCGGCGCGGTTCGGCAGGGTGTGTCACGGCTGATCTACATCTCTTCCGCGGCGATCTACCCGGCGGCCGCGCCACAGCCCATCGGTGAAACGGCGCTGATGGGCGGCCCGCTCGCCCCGGACTCGGAGAGCTACGCGCTCGCGAAGATCGCGGGTAGCCGCCTGTGCGCGCTGGCGAGCGAGGAATACGGCTTCGCCTACCGGGCGCTCGCCCCGGCGAACATGTACGGCCCGGGCGACGACTACACGCCCGGCCGGGCGCACCTCATCGCATCGGCGATCGACAAGATCGCGACCGCGACGCGCGACGGGCTGCCGGACGTGGACGTGTGGGGCGACGGCACCGCCCGCCGCGAGTTCCTGTACGCGCCGGACCTGGCCGGCTGGATCGCGGCGAGCCTCGACCGGCTGGAGGACTGGCCGCCGCTGATGAACGTCGGCGTCGGGGAAGACCACTCGGTCGGGGATTACTACC
>JAISIU010000308.1 GCA_031261885.1 Bifidobacteriaceae bacterium | reverse complement strand
TGGGGCGGTCGCGGACGGCGCCGCTTGCCGGGTCGTCGACGATGGCGGTGGGCGTGACGCGCTCGACCCAGGCGATGGCGTCCCGCAGCATCGCCGGGATGGGGCCCGTGAAATAGGGCGCGTCCAGGACGCGCGCCCTGACGTTGCCGAGCTGGCGTTCGGAATCGCTGGGCAGCAGGGTTCCCTGGATTCCGAGCGTGGGGAAGAACTGCTGGGGATAGACACCGAACGCGAGCAGCGCCGCCAGGCTGGGATGGCCGTCCACGAGGACGCCGGTGCGGAGCAGCACCGTGTTGTCGTCCGCCGCGGCGAGAACCGAGGATTGTCGGCGCCGTTCCGCGATGAACGCGGCGACGGTCGCTTGGTCGAGGTCGCTGATGGACGCACCGGGAACTGGTTCGGTGTCGAACGTGGGATTGCCGCGTGCGGCGATCAGCGTTTGGACCTCCTGGTCGGAGAGCGCGTAGTCGCCGTCGTACTGGCGCAGGTAGGCCAGGCCGGACGTCTTGACCCGGATGGGTTTCATCTGGACCGGCATCTCGCGGACGTACGCGAGGACGATGGGCGTGCCTTCCAGGGAGGCCACTTCGGTGTGGATCTCTGCCGGCGGCTCGACGGCGGTACGGGCGACGGCGGCTACGGCCTGTTGGCATTTGGCGACGTTGTAAACGCCGGCCGGGGCGAAGCCGTGGCTCTCGTCGAGCCCGAAGATGATGAGGCCGCCGCCTGGGCGGTTGGCGAACGCGGAGATGGTTTCGGCGACGGTGTGGGGGAAACCGCGCCCCGCGGCCTTGGCCTCGACCGCCTCGGTGTCGGATCCCTGGCGGCGGAGTTCGGCGATGGCGTCGTCCCAGGTGCGCGGCATTGGTGGCCTCCTCGGTGGATCGTGACCAAACGTTACAAAACATTACACGATCTAACGCAAATGTTACCAAACGTTACATGATGTTCCCAATAGTGACACGATTCTCCGCACGCGCGATGGGTGGCTCACGCGACGCGCCACCGCTGAAAAAATGTGGCTATGACCAGCTAATTCAACAGTTTGAGGGCGATCCATTAGTCATTTTGGAGGCGTTTCACTGGTCATTTTGTGGCGAAACCAGTCGACAGTTTGGAGCGGTGCGGCACGGCATCGGACGCTTCGCGGGTGCTTCACAAACGCTTCGCGGACGCCTCACGGGTGCCTCGCCGGAGCGCGCGGGAATTACTGTCGCACCGGGTCGGTAGCCTTGTCGGGTTATGAGTTCTACCGCCCACACGCCCGCCGCCCAGCCCGCCTACAGCCAGCCCGCGCTCATCGACCTGGCGCGCCTGCCTTCCATCCAGCACGACCCGGGGGACTCCGGCTGGGAGCCCGCCCCGGAGCTGGCGCCCTCGGAACCGGAGCCCGGTCACGGGTTCGGCGAGGAAGCGCCCGATGCCGGTCCGGCGGCCGGGCGGGGGAGCGTCGCCCGGGGCGGCCGGTCCGGCGGGCGGGGCCGCGAACAAGCCCCCACCGGTCCGGCTCTGGACATCGATCCGGCAGCTCTGCTGGACGGGCTGAACCCGGAGCAGAAGGCCGCCGTGGTCCATGACGGCGGCCCGCTCCTGATCGTGGCCGGCGCCGGTTCGGGTAAGACCCGCGTCCTGACCCACCGCATCGCCTACCTGTTGGCCACGGGCCGGGCGCGGCCCTCGGAGATCCTCGCGATCACGTTCACGAACAAGGCGGCGGCGGAGATGCGGGAACGCGTCGAGGCCCTCGTGGGGCCCGTCGCCAAGCGCATGTGGGTGTCCACCTTCCACTCGGCCTGCGTCCGGATCCTCCGGCGTGAGGCGGCCACGCTTGGCGTCAAGTCCTCGTTCTCGATCTACGACACGCAGGACTCGTTGCGCCTCATCACGATGGCGGCCGGGGCGCTGAACGTGAACCCGAAGGTGCATCCGCCCAAGAAGTTGCAGCATGAGATCTCGAACCTGAAGAACGAGCTGATCGACCCGGACGACTACGACCGCACGGTCCACGCCGAGGGCACGCGCGAGGCCGTGATCGCGGAGGTCTACCGCTCCTACCAGGACCGGTTGCGGCGCGCCGGGGCCATGGACTTCGACGACCTCATCATGAACACCGTGGGCCTGCTCCAGGCCTTCCCGGCGGTCGCGGAGCATTACCGCCGCCGCTTCCGCCACATCCTCGTGGACGAGTACCAGGACACGAACTACGCCCAGTACGTGCTGGTCCGCGAGCTGGCCGGGGTCGGCGCGGACCAGGAGGACAAGGGTGGGATCGGCCGTGGCGAGCTGACCGTCGTGGGCGACGCCGACCAGTCGATCTACGCCTTCCGCGGCGCCACGGTGCGCAACATCATCGAGTTCGAGCAGGACTACCCCGACGCCTCGACCATCCTGTTGCAGCAGAACTACCGGTCCACGCAGAACATCCTCTCGGCGGCCAACGGGGTCATCGCGAAGAACCCGGGCCGGCGGCCCAAGAACCTGTGGACGGCCGGGGGCGCGGGCGCCAAGGTGGTCGGCTACGTCGCGGACAGCCAGGACGACGAGGCCCGGTTCATCGCGCGCGAGATCGACCGCCTCGGCCAGGAGGACGGTGTGCGCCCGGGGGACGTCGCGGTCTTCTACCGCACCAACGCCCAGTCGCGTGCGCTCGAGGAGCAGCTGATGCGCCTCGGCCTGCCGTACGCCGTGGTGGGCGGCACCAAGTTCTACGACCGTAAGGAGGTCCGGGACGCGGTCGCGTACCTGAGGGCCATCGACAATCCGGATGACACGGTGTCGGTGCGCCGTGTCTTCAACGTGCCGAGGCGCGGGCTCGGCGACAAGGCCGAGCAGGCGGTCGCGGCCTACGCGGACCAGCACCGCATCTCGTTCGGGGCCGCGCTGCGGGCCGAGGACCTGCCGGGCCTGACCCCGCGCGCCCAGCATTCGATCGACACGCTCGTGGAGTTGTTGGACCGGCTCAGCGCGGAGGCCCAGGGCGGCGCCAGCGCCGCTGACCTGCTGCAGGCCGTGTTGGAGCAGTCCGGCTACCTGGCGGAGCTGAACGCCTCGGAGGATGTGCAGGCGGCCAGCCGTCGC
>JAISIU010000295.1 GCA_031261885.1 Bifidobacteriaceae bacterium | reverse complement strand
TCTGGCGGCCGGGCCGACCGCCGCCGGTTTGGATAGGTTCCACAAGCTGGTGGGCGGTCAGGGATGGCGGAGCCTTCTCCTGACCGGACCTGTTTCAAGGTAAACCATCGTGTCCGGGGAGCGGAAGAGGTGAGTCGCCTCACATCAATAGTTGTGCGATCCGTACAAATGGCCGGGAGTGGGATTGTGAGCCTCGCCCCCTTGCCCCTGTGTAGTCTGAGCGCCCCGCGCTAGGGTCGGGGCTTGTGACGGAAAGCGGGCAGAACGGGCCGGTGGCGGCCGGGCGGCGGCATCGCCGCGCCGTGGCGCCGCCGTCCACGATCGCCGGTCCCGGTCCCACCACGTGGGAGCGCCCCACGCTGGGCCGCGGCCCGCTCCGCCTGGGCGAACCGCTGGACGATGCTGCGGGATCGCCGAGGAAGCCCGGTGGGCTTCCGCAGGCAGTCGCGCCGAGCCCGACCAACGGGAGGGAGTCGGGTCCGCCGTCAGGCGGACAGCGCACGTCTGGGGCACGGACACAAGGGTCCGATGTCGACCAGCCGCCTAACGGTGCCGCGTCGCCTGCTGTGAAACGCAAGACGACCAAGAGAGGCCACGTGTTGCCAGGGGGCGCGGACTTCGACAGCCCGGCCGCATGGGGCGACGGCGACGACTCCAACGACGCCCGCCTCCTCCGAGAAATCCCCCCGCACTGGTCCTGACCCTGCGGTCCGGGCGCTGACTCGTTCGCTGCGCGGAGTTGGTGCGCCGTTGATGCACGGAAGTTAGGCGGTGGGCGGCCAGGCCACGGCGAGTTTCTCCGCTTGGGCCCTGAGCCTCCGGTCGCGGGTCAGCAGCCGGCAGCCGGGGGTGATGAAACTGGCCGCGAGCAGGTGGATGTCGACGTAAGAGAGGCCAATGCCATAGAGGTGCCGGTTGTCGATCATCTCGAGCACTTCGAGATGGTCCGCGGTGCGCACCCGGGGGAGTTCTGCCATCTGGGCGAGGAACGCCTGCCGGTTCGTCAGATTCCCGGTGGCGAGTTCACCGATGACCATCGGATGGGTCGCCACCTCTCCGGCCTCGATGAGGAGCTCAAGCTGCTGATCGTGGGCATGGAGGTGGTCAACCCAGACAGATGTGTCGACGAGAATCACGCGCTGGCCCCAGAGGTGGCGCTGGCCTTGCGGCGCGGCGCGACGGCCAGGTCCGGCATGGTGCCGCCCATGGCGATGAGACGGCGGCCGGCCTCGACTCTCACGAGTTCGGCCAGGCAGCGTTTGAGCAGCTGGGAGGTTTCCTTGATCCCGGTGTACCGCTTGGCCTTCTCGACGAGCTCATCATCCAATGTCACGGTGGTGCGCATCACGAATCACATCCAAAATAAGTCGATTTGATGCAATCAGACGCATCATACTATGAGCGCGACGGCGCCAAGGCGCTGCCCCGCCCGCGCCCAACGGGCCCGAGTCGGCCCTTGCCGCCGGTCGGTAAATGCCTTGACCATGTGAACAAACCATGTTTGCCTCACTTCGCGCCGGGCGTCAGCTCGGCACCGGCAACGATGACGGCCGTGACCACGGCCCAGGCCGCCGCGCCGCCCACGAGGGCCGCTTCCTGCTCGGTCAACGCGAGGATCACTAGCCCGTCGTTCCCGCTCGCGCCGGCGTCACCGCCTGCGCTGCCGCCGTTGCTTTGTACGCCGTCGCTCCCGCTCTTGCCTCTCGCGCTCTCGGACGTGGGCGTGGCGGTGCGCGCCGGGATGTCGAGCACCTGGGCGGCGGCCGCGAGCCGGTGGGCTGGCGCGATCTCGCCGCTGCCCGTCTGGCCGGGGGAGGCCATGACGTCGATCCGGGTACCGGGCCGGAGCAGTGCGGCGACCGCCGGATCCGAGAGCCGGACCGGCACCGCGACGCGGCCCGGCGGCGCCGTGGCGGCGGGGGCCTGTCCCGCCAGAAGCTCCGGCGTGAGTGGCGTCCCGGCCGGCAGGGCAGCGACGGTGCGGCCGCCGACGGCGGCCGCCGGGTCGGTCATGAGCCCGTGCGGCGCGACACCGCGTGCCACCTTGACGGCCTTGACGTCGGCCGGCGCCAGTACCTGGCCCGCCTGGACCGCGTGGGCCAGCGCGACCCCCGGGACCGTGGGCTGAAAGGCCCCCACCACGGCCGGCACCAGCAGCCTGAGCGCGATGAGGCCGGCCAGGCCGGCCCCGACGAACCGCAACCGCCACGCCACGGCCCGGCCCCGGCGCATGAGGTCTTGGAGCCCGGGCGGGCCACCCGGGCCCGAGGCGTCAGAAAGAGAGGTGAGCGAACGCATGCCGCAACGCTAAACGGCATCGGACACCGCGAAGGACGCGCCTGTGGATCACACCCATTCCCGACACGCCCGGCCCCTGACCTGGTGTGACGCGGTGGCCGCGGCGGCCAACCGTGCGGGCTCGGAACCCGGGAGGAGCGCAGTTTCCCCCCGGCGCCGCCCCTCATTCGCGAGCGTGGAGGCTAATGGCAGATTCTGGCCCCGAAAAGTGCCATGAGCCTCCACGCTGGGGTTGGAAGTGCCAAAAGCCTCCACGCTCGGTCCACGCTGGGTCATTTATGTGGGGCGTGAGCATGCGGGCGCCCTGCCCGCGCGCCAGAGGCGCCATACTCCGCTCCCGGCACTCCGCCGGCATCGTCCCTCCTGTCGAGAGCCCAGTCCCAAACCCGAGCGTCAAGACTTTTGGCTCCTAAGCGGCCCTGTTACGAGCCAAAACTCATGACGCAGCGGGACTGTCTGAGGCGACCCCACGACATCGACCGTCCATTCCTGCCACGCAACCAGTCCGTCCTCGGCACCGTGCGCGCGCCCAGCGCGCGGTTGAGGTACGGCTGGGTGGTGGCTTAGCATTGACTTAATTCGTTTATTGCGATTAGCTCACCGCTCGGAAGGAGACTGGGCATGGTTCCGGCCGCACCAGCGATCAAAGACACCCAGCTGGCCCAGGCCGCCCTGGCGGAGCTGGGCCAGGCCCATCGAACCCCGGGGCAGCTGCGGCTCCGGCTCGTCCGCGACGGCACCGACGAAGAGGACTTGGTACTTCCCAACGCCGCCGTCGACGCCCTGGCCGACGTTCTCAAGACCATCGCGCACGGCGAAAGCGCCCGCGTGGTGCCCATCCGGGCGGAACTGACAACCCAGCAGGCCGCCGACATCCTCGGCGTCTCCCGTCCCTATCTGATCAAACTGCTGAATGCCGGTGACATCGAGTTCCGGAACGTCGGCACACACCGCCGCGTCTCCGCCAGCTCGTTGCAGAAGTTCAAGCGTGCCGACGATGCCAAACGCCATGACTTCGCGGCCCTCCTTTCCTCCGAGACCTATGAGATGGGACTGGCGTGAGGCCGCCCGTCGCGGTGCTCGACGCCAACGTCCTCTACCCCTCAACCCTGCGCGATGTCCTGATCCGGGTAGGCCAAGCCGGCCTGGCGCGAGTCCGGTGGACCAAGGACATCCTCGACGAAGTCTTCCGTAACCTAGCGGCCAACCGGCCGGATCTGGACACTGACCGGCTTGCCCACACCAGGCGGCTGATGGGCCTCGCTATCCGCGATGTCGAGGTCACCGGTTACCGACGCCTCATCGACCAGCTTGAGCTGCCGGATCCCGATGACCGGCACGTCCTCGCCGCCGCCATCCGCTGCCATGCCAGTCTGGTCGTCACCAAGAACCTCAGAGACTTTCCCGCCGCCATCATCTCCAAGCACGGCGTCACGGCCACCCATCCCGACCAGTTCCTCACCGCCATCGTGCAGGAGAACCCGGCCGCGCTGACCGCGATTTGCCGAGACATTGCCGGCAGCTGGCGGCACGATGCGACCACCCGGGACGTCCTGCGCTCACTCGCGACCGAGGCGCCACGAACCGTTGATCTGATCCGAGCGGCCAACCGCGCGGGCTTGGGGCCCAAAGTGCAGTAGTGATTCCCGAGCGTGGAGGCTAATGGCAGATTCTGGCCTCGATAAGTGCCATTAGCCTCCACGCTCGGGTTGGAAGTGCCAAGAGTCTCCACGCCGCTGGTTCGCCGGGGCAAACAAAACGACCGCGCGCGGGACTGGTGGTCCGGCGCGCGGTCGCGGAGGGTTTGGGCCGCTAGGCGGCGGCGCCCACGGGGGTCTTGTCCGAGGACTTGGTGCTTGAAGAGCTCG
>JAISIU010000272.1 GCA_031261885.1 Bifidobacteriaceae bacterium | reverse complement strand
GCGGCGAAGACGACCAGAAATTGCGCGATTCCATCTGGACCTTTGCGATGGAATACAATCACGCTTCACTTAGCAATTGTGAACTGCTGATTGCTGCGGCCAAGCCGGAAGGCCAGCTTGAGCAGATGGTCAGCGAAACACTGGTGCAGCAGAATGTAAATATGATCATCGACCGAATCAAGAAAGGAACCGTCCAGCAATTTCTGAAAGAGTGGAATCTCTTCGAAATCTTTCTTGAGATACTTCGGATCAAAGGCGATGGTTACGATCCACAGCTCATCCCGTACGACGCACGGGTTACACTTGCCATGGCTAAGTCAGCAGTCTGGCCAGGAGTTCCTTTGGACAAGAAGTCAATTTTCGCCGTGTTTGGTGGGAGAGCTGAATTTCGTGAAAGGGTCATCCGTGCAAGGTCAGAGCTCAGTGGCCTCAACCAGGAGGAAGCAAATTTGCTCCACAGGCTGATTGCCGCGTCCTAGGACTAACAACACCCCCAGCGCTCGTTGCTGGCGTGCCAGTCGGGGCTGAGTGGTGACGCTCAGAAGTTCAGCTTCGCGATCGCCTGGAACGAAGCCGTCGCGGACCAGTCCTGGATCTGTTCGTCCGCGGTCTCGGCCGGAGCGCCCAGGTAGAAAGCGCCGCCAATCTTCACGATCGTCGAATCGGCCAGCGGGAGCGCGAGCGGCACCGTCCACTCGGTGGTGCCGCCGTCCGCCGAGCTCACCGCCCACAGCCCGAACTGGGTGGGAACCATGACAGTGCAATCGGCGGCCCCGGTCGGCAGCACACTGACATCATTCGGCACGGCGAGGCCATCCACAGTCGCGACGGTCTTGCCCGTGGCCGCATCGAGCCACGTCACCGTGCCATTGTCCTCGACGAGCACGAAGTCGGAGCCCACCGCTGCCACCGCGTCCACGGCGGTCCCCAGTGGTTCCTCGAGCTGCCAGGCCTTGGTGCCGGTCCCCAGACCGTAGGCGATCAGATCGTCCGAGTCCTCGCCGTCCTTGACCAGGGCGAAGCCCCCGGCCACCGCGACGCGAGGATCGGACTGGTCCACCGAGACGGGTACGGGCCAGGTCGCCTGGTCGGCCCCTTGCCGCCACGCCTGGATCTCGACGTCCGTCAGGTCACTGGGCGTATGCACCCTGAACAGCTGACCGTCCCAGAACCGGAACGTGTCGTCCCCATCCGCCTCGAGACCCGCGCCGAACCCGGCCGGCTGGCCCGTTGCCATGTCGCGGTAACCGCCATCGGCCCAAACGTAGGCCGCGATGCCATCCTTCCGGACCACCATCTCCGCGTCGTCTCCCGCCACGCCGGCGGAGACCGGCGCCGACCACACCGCCTTCGACAGGTCCGTGGTGCTGTAGCCGGTCACCGACCCGGGCGACTTGGCCGTGTCGGCCACGACGGCCGTGGTGCCGCCCGTCCCCTCATACGTCACACCGCCCTGGTCCGTCCGGCGGCTCTGGACCTTCCCGTCGGGGCCGAGCGTGACCACACAGGTCTCGCCATCGGCCACATAGTGCGAATAGCCCGCCAACGCGACGACCGTGCGGCCCTGCGAGTCCGCGTCCGCTGCCTCGATGTCGACCACGCTGTGGCCCGGGCAGAGGGCGGCCGCGCCCAGCTTCCACACCGTCGAGCCGTCCTTCAGCGAAACCTCGGCGATCTCCGCCGACTTGCGGCCGGCCGGCAGCAGCTGGCCATTATCTCCCGCATCCGCGGACGTGCCGTAGACGATGGCGCGGTCCGGCGCTGGGACGGCCGCCACGAAGTACCCGGCCAGGCCGGCGCCGAGAGCGTCATACGCCGTCGCCATCGGGCCGACCGTCGGCCCGCCCGGCACGGCTCGCCCGGTCGGCGTGGCCGTCGCCGTCACGGTCGAGATCGGACAGGCGTCGGAACCCACCGAGCCGCAGCCCGTACCACTCGCCAACTTGTGGAACGAGCGGGACCAGAAGACCCCACCCACCAATACGGCGGCAGCCACGACGAGCACGGCCACCACGATCCCCGCAGTCAACCAGGGGTGCGGCTTCCTCGGCGGCCGCCCGGCCGGGCCGTACGCCGGACCGGGCTGTCCGTACGGCACCGGACCACCCGGCATCGTCGGTCCGGATGGCGGGAGCCCGCCCTGCGGGGAAGCGCCCGATGGCGCGGCGTACGGCTCAGTTGGGCCGCCGGGTCGAGATTGGGGGAACCGGGGGTCCGGCACGATCGGCCGGGACATAGGACGAAAGTACTACCCTCGGCCGCCCCCGGCTCGGGCCCGGGTCGCCGGCATCTCGGGATTCAGCGCGCGCGTCAGAAGGTCAGTGGCGCGACGGCCTGGACCTGGCCGGGGGTCGTGGTGGCCTCCAGGTAGAACGCGCCGCCGCGCTCCGCGATCGTCGCCCCGCGCAGCGCGCCCGAAAGCGGCACAGTCCACGCCACCTCGCCGCCACCGTCCGGGCTCACGCCCACCAGGCCCTTGACCGTCACCACGACCAAACCATCCGGTGTCAGCGCAGCGCTCGGGGCGCGCCCAAGGCCCGAGACCGGCACCCGGGCCACCACCTGCCCACTCGCCGCGTCAAGCCACACCACACCATCCGACTCCACCACCGCGAACCGCGCCGGGGAGGCGGACCCGGGCGCGGCCGCCGCAGTGTCCGCCCCGAACACGTCCACGATCCGCACGGTCTGTTTCTCCGGCCGGTAGGTCCACGCCGCGGCCCCGGTCTGGGCGTCGTAAGCCACCACGCTTCCCCCGGCGGCCGACGCCACGACGTCCCCACCGGCCGCAGCCAGAACGCCGCCGTCCAACGTGACCGCGTGGCCCCAGACCGCGACATCGGACCCGGCCGTCCACAACGTCACGTCGGTGCTGCCCTGACGCACGCCCGGACCGGTCTCGAAGAGCCGGCCGTCCACCACGAGGAAACCAGCGCTGGTCTCGTCCTGGACCATGTGGGCGCCGAACCCCGCCGGCTGCCCGGTCGCGAGGTCGCGGTAGCCTCCCTCGGCCCACACGTCGATGGCGCCGTTCGCGCCGGCCACCACCTCGCGGCTGTCAACGGCGCCGTTCGCGGGCGCGCTCCACACGGCGGTCCCGAGCGCCGCCGTCCGCCAGGCGGTCACCTGGCCGCCGTCCAACACCGCGGTCACGCCTCCGGCCGTGCCCAGGTATTGCGCCTGTCCGCTCTCCTGCCGGTGGCCGAGGACCCAGCCGTTCGGCCCCAAGACCACCGTCGTGGCCGCGAAGGCCGGATAGGCCGGACCCGTGCATCTCAGTTGCAGCACGGCATCACCCTGCCCATCCCCGGCGGCGCCCTCCACGATCGCGACCGTCGCGTCTCCGACGCACAGCGCGCTCGCCTGCGTCCGCCACTCCACCGACCCGTCGG
>JAISIU010000311.1 GCA_031261885.1 Bifidobacteriaceae bacterium | reverse complement strand
ATCGAACCGAAGGGCACCAAGGGGTTCCGCACCAAGGTGGCCGGCGGCACGTTCGAGGCGAGGGACCAGGCCGGTAACTATTACCTGATCGCGGACGGACAACGCTACGAGATCGATGTCGCCGATTCGCTCGACTCGTTGCTCTCGAACGCTGAGGACCTCGGCCTCGGCTCCACGGCGGATGTGCCCGTGGTGAGCGCCGCCTGGCTGAACCTGTTCCCGGCCGGCACCACGATCAACTCGGCGGCCGTCGCGGTCCCGCACGCGGGTGAGCAGCCGGCCTCCCCGGTCACGATCAGCGGCAAGTCGCTGACCGTCGGCCAGGTCCTCACGGTGCCGGACCAGGCCACGGGCAAACCCGTCTATGAGATGGTGACGGCCAGCGGCAAGCTGTTCATCATGAAGAAGGTCGAGTACGACCTCTTCGCCTCCGTGAACCAGGACGCCGCCTGGTATCAGCCGCCGGTTCAGGCGTCGACGGGCACGGCCGGCGCCTACGGCACGGCTCCCAAGAGCGAAGACCCGTTCCACGGCGACACGTGGCCCGGGCTGGCGGGCGGCACCACGGGCTTCCCGAAGTCGTTCGGCTTCGACCAGGACACGCCGCCGTGCGCCGCGCTGACCACGGACCAGGCCACGGGCCGGCCCACCACCCGCCTCGACAAGGCCGTTGACCGCCGCACCGGCGCGGAGGCCCAGGCCGGCAGCGAGATCGCGAAGGGCTACGGCGCGGTGGTCCGCAGCGGCCAGGCCACGAGCGACACTCCCGGCCAGCAGGCCAACGCCGGCACCACGTACCTCGTTTACACGGGGGCCACGCAGGGCACGAGTGTGACGGCCTACGCGATCGAGGCGTCGACGGGCAGCCAGGCGGTGTCGCTGTCCGCCACGGTTCAGCGGCTCGGCTACCAGAACAAGGACATCCACACCGTGACGCCGGCCTGGGTGGCGCTGCTCGACGCCGGGCCCACGCTGTCGGTGGAGGCGGCGGAGAAGGGGTTGGACAGTTCGCTTGTGGCCGATGCCGGGTCGTCGCCCTCGCAGTCGACGTCGCCATCCGCGTCGCCGTCCGCGGCGGCGGGCGCCCACGGGGCGGCCTACCGGGTGCCCGATGCCGACAGCCGGCTGGGCCGAGTCGGTTCCGCCCGGTACGTGGCCGGGTCGGGCGGCGTCGAAGCGGCCGGCTACGCCAGGGACGCGAGTGGGATGGCGAGTCCGAGCCCGAGCGCCTCGGCCGGTGACCAGCAGTCGTGTTCGGCCGCCTCGCCGATGGTGTTCACCTCCCCGTTCCCGTACGAGGAGGCCCTCCAGTTCCAGGAGGCGAACACGCTGGCGGACGGCAGCGGCGTCACGGTCGCGGTGCTCGACTCGGGTGTCGAGTACGACAATCCGCATTTCTGCACGAAGTACGCCGCGAGCGGCGTGTGCCTGACCTCGACCGTCAAGTCCGGCAGCGACGCCTTCCAGAGCGAGGACCCGCACGGGTACGGGCCCGGGCTCGAGGACCCGAACGGGCACGGCACGGGCGTGGGCGGCCTGATCGGCGCCCACCCGGCCGCCTCGGACCAGAACGTGCCGGCCTCGCTCGCGCCGATGGTCAACTCGAGCGTCGAGGGGCTCGCGCCCGGCGTCACGATCCTGTCCTACCGGATCGAGGACGCCAAGGGCGACCTCGTCGACCCGGGCACCATGGCGAACGCCGTCAACGCGGCCGTCGCGGCGCACGCGCAGATCCTCAACATCTCGTTCTCGATCCCGTACGTCTATAGCCCGTCGGCGGCCGGTGGCATGGCCAAGCTCCAGGCGGCCATTGAGGACGCCTACAAGAGCGGTGCCCTCGTCATCGCCAGCACGAGCCCGCCGGGCGGTTCGGGCAACGGCGCCTCGCCCGGCCCGACCTCGTCCGAGGACCCGACGGGCGAGCGGGTCTTCCCGGCCGCCTACCCGGATGTGCTCGGCGTCACGGCCGTGACCTCGACCTTCGCGGCCTCGAACGACGTCTATCACTCGCAGGACGTCGACATCGCCGCCCCCGGCGAGTTCCTGCCGACCACGGCCGGCCTCGGCGATTGCATCCAGAGCACGAACGGCAAGGCCGAGACGAGTTACGCCACGCCGATCGTGACGGCCGCCGCGGCCCTGCTCGCGGAGAAGTACCCCAAGGAGGGGCCGGCCGGCTGGGCCTACCGGCTCGAGGCCTCGGCGCAGCGGCCCAAGGCCAACGCCCGCGACGACGCCACCGGGTGGGGCGTGGTCCAGCCGTACGCCGCGCTCACGCTGTCGATTGGCCCGGACGTCCAGGGCCCCACGCCGATTCCCGCCGCCGTGTTGGCGGATCAGGGCTCCGGCGCGCCGCACGCCGCGGGCTCGAGCGTCAGCTTCGCCGGGACGTTGGCCTCGCCCATGCCGACCATCCGCACGGTGGGGGGCGTCGCGGCCGTCGGCGCGGCCGCCGTCGTCGTGCTCGGGCTCACCTTCTCGCGGCTGCGCGGCCGCAAGGGACGCCGCCGCCCACCGAGCCACGCCTGAAAGACGACTCTGAATCCCCGGCCGGGGACTCCGGCATCGTCCACGGTGCGCGCCGTGAGGCGACGCCAACCGCTCAGGCGAGCGCGATGTCCTTGTACCGCTCCCGCAGCTCGCGCTTGAGGATCTTCCCGCTCGGGTTCTTCGGCAACGTTTCCTCGACCACCACGCGGCGCGGCACCTTGAACCCGGCCAAACGGCCCCTGACGTGGGCGATCACGTCATCGGGCGTGACCTCGCGGCCCGGCCGGGGCGAGACCACGGCCACCACCATCTCGCCGAAGCGGCGCTCGGGGACGCCGATGACGGCCGCCTCCAGCACCTGGTCCATCTCGTAGATGACTTCCTCGACCTCGCGCGAGGCGACCTTCTCGCCGCCCACGTTCACGGTGTCCTTGACGCGGTCCACGTAATAGAGGTACCCGGTGTCCGAGACGTAGCCGCGGTCGCCCGTGTGGAGCCAGCCGCCGCGGAACAGCTCTTGTGTGCCCTTCGGGTCCTGCCAGTAGCCGAGGCAGGCCTGGGCCGAACGGAACGCGATCTCGCCGACCTCGCCGGCCGGCAGCTCCTGGCAGTCGGCGTCGAGGATCGCCATCCTGGTGGTCAGGCCCGGCAGGCCGGCCGAGCCGGCGTGGCTGATCTGGTCCTCGGGCGGCAGGATCGTGGCGCACGGCGCCATCTCCGTCTGGCCGTAGAAGTTGAACAGGCCCATGTCCGGCAGCAGCTCGGCGATCTCCTCGAGCGTGGGCACGGGGATCGGCGCGCCGCCGTAGAAGGCCTTGCGCATCGACGCCATGCGGGCCGGCGTGAAAGCGGGCGAGTGGATCAGCTCGATCCACTTGGACGGCGTCGCGTACATCTTGTTCGCGCCGAACTTCTCGATGGCGCCGAGGATGCGGGCCGCGCCGGCCGAGGGGATGAGGATTGACGTGGCGCCGAGCATCAGGTCCGGGCCGAGCCAGCAGTCGAGCTGGGCGCAGTGGTACAGCGGCATGACGTGGAGGTCGATGTCGCTCGCCTCCTGCCGCCCGGCGACGATGACGTGCAGGTACTCCCACATGAGCGCGCGCGAGGACAGCATGACGCCCTTGGCGCCGGCCTCGGTGCCGGAGGTGAACATGAGGCGGATGACGTCGTCGTCCGCGACCTCGACCGGCGCGGGCGTGCCCGCGTGCTCCAGCCAGCCCTGGAGGCTGTCCCAGCCCGGGGTCGGTTCCTGGCCCTCGCGGCGGATCTCGCGGCGGATCATCGGCGTGGCCGGGCGGCTCTCCGCCTGGTCACGGGCCTGAAGCTGGGTGATGGCCTGGTCGCACATTGGCGCGAAGTGGTGTTCCGCGACGAAGGCCTTCGGGTGGACCAGTTCGAGGATCGAGGCGACCTCCTCGCCGGACAGCAGGTAGTTGATCGGGGCGTAGACGATCCCGGCGCGGGCCGTCGCGTAGCACATGACGACGCACTGCCAGTTGTTGCGCGACAGCAGCGCCAGGACGTCGCCCTGGACCAGGCCCTCGGCCTGGAGGGCGGCCGCGACGGAATCGACCAGGCGGTCGAACTCGCGGAACGTCAACGTGACGTCGCCGTCGATCAGCGCCGGCTTGTCCGGCACCCGGGCGGCCGAGCGGCGCGGGATGTCGGCGAAGGCGTTGGACCCGACCAGCGGGAACGGGTGCGAACGGTACGGCGGCAACCCTCCGAGGGCGGCCGCCGCCTGGGGGGCGGCGCCGGTGCGGCCGGCCGGTGGTTCGGGGGTCGCGGCGGTGTTCGGCTGAGAAATCACGCCCCTATTGTGCCGTACCCGCCCCCGGCGCACAGGTGGAATGGCACAATGAGAGCGCTTCACCCCCGACCCCAAGGAGCCGCGGCACAATGTTGTCGGTTCACCACTTGACACGGACCTTCGGGCGTACCACGGCCCTCGACGACGCCAGCTTCGACGTGCCGCGCGGTCAACTGACGGGTTTCGTCGGCGGCAACGGCGCCGGCAAGACCACCTCGATGCGCATCATCATGGGCGTCCTCACCCCGGACCGCGGCACGGTGACGCTCGACGACGCCCCCGTCACGAGGCGCACCGCCCGCGAGTTCGGCTACATGCCGGAGGAGCGCGGCCTCTACCCGCGCGAGTCCGCGGCCGAACAGATCGCCTACCTGGGCCGGCTCCACGGCCTGTCCCGCGCCCAGGCGGAGGGCCGCGCCATCGCCCTGCTGGACCGGCTCGGCCTGGCCGCCCGCGCCTATGACAAGGTCGAATCGCTCTCGCTCGGCAACCAACAGCGCGCCCAGATCGCGGCCGCCCTGGTCCACGACCCGGAGGTCCTGATCCTCGACGAGCCGTTCTCCGGCCTCGACCCCCTCGCCGTCGATGACGTCATGGACCTGCTCCAATCCTCGGCCCGGCGCGGCGCGGCCGTCCTGTTCAGCTCGCACCAGCTCGACGTCGTCGAACGGATCGTCGACTCGGTCGTGATCATCGCCGACGGCCGGATCCGAGCCGCCGGCCCGCGCGAGGACCTGCTGGCCGCCCACGCCGGGCAGCGCCACCGGCTCGTGGCGCCGGCCGGGGGCGACCTGGCCTGGGTGGGGACCGTGCCGGGGGTGTCCGGCGTGGAGTTCGCGCCCGGACGCGTGGAGTTCGACGCGCCCGATGACGCCGCCCACGAGGTCTTGCGGCGCGCCGTCGCGGCCGGCCGGGTCCAGGAGTTCGCCCCGGTCCGTCCGACGTTGGCGGAGGTCTTCAAGGACGTCATTCAGGACAAACCGGACGATGCCGGCGGGCCGGTTCCGCCGGGGCCGGAGCCATTAGGCGGGGGTTCGTCCGCCGCCGGGACCCATCCGACCGCGCCCGCCGCCGGGGGAACGGGGGTGGCCCGGTGATCCCGCGTCTGATCCGCGCCTGGCGGGCGCGTCAAGCTGCAGCCGCTGGTGCCCCGCGCACCGCCGCCGCGGCCGGCCGACCCCTGATGAACCAGCGCGGCGCCCAGCCGCGGCGGCCCTACCGGCCCGTGCCGTTGCCGGACGGCGAATTCACGGCGCCGCCGGCGCTGCCGCCGGCCGCCGGCGTGCGGCTCGTCGCCGGCCACGAGCTCCGGACCCAGATGCGGTCGCGCGGCTTCCAGGTGTCGATGATCGTGATCCTCGTGCTGCTGATCATCGGGTTCGTGCTGATCGGCATCTTCGGCGGGTCCGGCACGGGCGGGGCCGGCACCGGCTCCGGCGCCGTCACACGCGTGGCCGCCGAGTCCGCCACCGAGACGGCACTCCAGCTCGGCCAGGTCCCGGACCTGTCCGTCACGCTCGTCACCTCACCCGCCGCCGGCGTCGCGCTCGTCAGGAACGGAACGGTCGACGCCTACGTCGGCCCGGCCGGCGAGACGCTGACGGGCGGCGCCGCCCAAACCGGCGCGCCGACATCGTGCGCTTCCCCCACCCAAACCGCCGCGCCCGAGGAGTGCGTCGTCCCCACGGCGACGCCCAGCGCCCCACCCGCGGCGACGGCATCGGCGGCCGGCCCGGCCCTCGCGCCGGGCCTCGCACGGGAACGCACGTGGCGCGTGGTCGCGTTGAAGAGCGCCGACGCCTCGCTCGTGTCCACCCTCACGGTCCAACCGCAGGTGGTGCTGCTGAAACCGCCCACCGCCTCGGACGACACGCGCTACATCACGTCGATCGCTTTCGGCGCGATCTTCATGATGATGAGCGCGATGTTCGGTTCGATCGTCGCGACGAACACGGTCGTGGAGAAACAGACCCGGATCGTCGAGATCCTCTTGGCCGAGGTCTCCGCCCGCACGCTCATGGCCGGGAAGATCATCGCCTCGACCGTGCTCGCGATGGCCGAGACCGTCGCGATCGCGCTGATCGTCTGGGCCGGCCTCGCGGCCACGGGCAACGCCGCCATCCTGTCCCTGGTCAGCGCGCCGATGTGGTGGTACTGCCTGTTCTTCCTGTTCGGGTTCGTGCTGATCGCCTCGCTGTTCGCGGCCGGCGGCTCGCTGGCTTCCCGCAGCGAGGAGACGGGCTACGTCATCATGCCGGTGACGATGCTCGTGATGATCCCGTACTTCCTCGTCCTGTTTCTGAACGACAACCAGACGGCCATGACGGTGATGAGCTTCATCCCGTTCACGGCGCCCGTCGCGATGCCCGTGCGGCTGGTCGTGGGCGGCGTCGCGGCGTGGCAGCCGCTCGTGGCGCTCGTGGTCCTCGTGGCCTGCGCCTGGCTTGTCGTGGTGCTCGGCGCCCGCATGTACGAGCGTTCGCTGCTGAAGACCGGCGGCCGCGTCAAATGGCGGG
>JAISIU010000226.1 GCA_031261885.1 Bifidobacteriaceae bacterium | reverse complement strand
GCTTCGATGTCGCGGCCCTGGAACGTCTGGACGTGGTGGCCCCACTGTTCGGTCGTGAGGTCGCGCCATTCGACGTTCAGGTGGATCCACGAGTGGTCGATCAGGTGCCTGAGGGCCCGGGCCGGCAGGCTCGCGCCGAGGCGGATCTGGTCGTCCCGGGCCGTCGGCGAGGCGTACATCGGCGTCTCGATGCCGGTGCGCGCCCAGTAGGCGAGGTGGGCCAGGGCGCGGGCGTTGTAGCCGACATGGGCCACGAGGTGGCGGCGCGACCAGCCGGGCAGGCCGCTGGGACCGTCCAGGTCCTCGTCCGACAGCTGGTTGAGCTGCCGGAGGAAGTAGGCCGTGCCGCGGCGGGCCAGCGACAGCAGCTCGTGCGGGGCGCCCTGGGCGTCGTACCTGGCGCCCTTGCCCTGCCGCTCCCGCAGCTCCGCTTGGGCGACCTGCTCCCAACCCGGCTTCAGATAGTCGACGGCGCTATCCGTCATCGTGCGCTTCCTTTCTTTCCCGCCACGGCCATGTCAGGCGACCCGCTCGGCGACGAACCGGTTCCGGAGCGTCCCGACCCCGTCGATCTGGACCTCGACGACGTGGCCGGGGGCCAGGAAGACCTGCGGGTCGCGGGCGTTGCCGACCCCGCCGGGCGTGCCCGTGATGATGACGTCGCCGGCCCGGAGCGGCAGGATCGTCGAGCAGTACTCGACGAGCTCGGCGGGGCCGAACACGAGGTCGTCGATCCGGCCGCGCTGCATCTCCTCCCCGTCGAGCCGCGTCACGAGCTGGGCGCCGGAGGGCATCTCGTCGGGCGTGGTCAGGGTCGGGCCGAGCGGCGTCGAGGCGCCCCACACCTTGCCCTGGAGCCATTCGCGCGTGCGGAACTGCCAGTCGCGCATCGAGACGTCGTCCGAGACGGCGTAACCGGCGATCGCGGCGGCGGCCTCCCGGCCGCGGGCCCGGCGCACGTCCCGGCCGATGATGACCGCGAGTTCCCCCTCCCAGTCGACGTGCCCGGAGGCCTCCGGCGGGATCGGGACGTCGTCGTAGGGCCCGGCCAGGCAGTCGGCCCACTTCGCGAACAGGGTCGGGTATTGCGGCATCTCGCGTTTCATCTCGGTGATGTGGGCGCGGTAGTTCAGGCCGACGCACAGCACCTTGCTGGGGTGTGTGACGACGGGCGCGAGCATGGGCGCACCCGGGGCGTCGAGCTGGTGGGTCCGCCCTTTGGCCTGGGCGGCCCGGCCGCGCCAGGCCGGGTCCTGGAGCAGGGCGTCGACGCTGGCGGCGCCCTGGATCTCGGTCGCGATCGCCCCGTCGACGCGGACGGCCTGCGTCCGGTCCTCCAGGCGCACGGTGGCAAGTTTCATCGGTCTTCCTCCTCGAGGTATTCGCGCGCCAGGCCCAGCTTCTCGTAGATCGGCGCGTCAGAGAAATAGAACAGGTCGAGCCGCGTCTCGGCGGCCAGCGACCACGGGCACCACGACGGGATGACGAACATGTCGCCGTACTCCAGCTTGTGGGTCTCGCCCTGGAGCGTGACCTCGCCCGTGCCGTCGAACACCTGGAACATGGCCGAGCCGACCGCCCGGCGCGTCGGCGTCCGGACGCCGGGGCGGAGCCGGTGGAACTCGGCGCGCACGGTCGTCATGACGTCCCCGCCCGTGGTCGGGTTCACGAACCGGATGCCGGCGTGGCCCGGGCCGACGGTGGCGGGCTGGCCCTCGTCCTCCAGCAGCAGCTGCTCGGTCAGCGCGCGGTCCGTGTGCTCCCAGCGGTAGCAGCCGATCGGCGAGTTCACGGTCTGGCGCAGGCCGGACAGCGGGCGCAGGCCCGGATGGCACCAGAGCCGCTCGCCGCGCGAGAAGTTCGGCGTCGCGTAGTCGGTGACACGGTCGGAGCCGAACTCCATGAAGCCGGCGTCCATCTGGTAGACGAACGGGATGTCGAGGCCGTCGATCCACGTCATCGTGTGTTCCGTCTCGTTGTGGTGGCCGTGGAAGCACCAGCCGGGCGTCAGCAGGAAGTCGCCGCGGCTCATGCGGACGGGGTCGCCGTTGACGACGGTCCAGACACCTTCGCCGCCGGTGATGAACCGGAACGCGTTCTGCGAGTGGCGGTGCTCCGGGGCCGTCTCGTGCGGGCCGAGCTGTTGGATCGCGGCCCACAACGTGGGCGAGATGTAGGCGGCGCCACCCAGCCCGGGGTTGGCCAGGCCGATGGCGCGACGCTCGCCGCCGCGGCCGACGGGCACGAGCCGGCCCGCTTCCTCGGCGAGGGGCTGGAGCACGGACCATTTCCACACGTAGGGCTGCGACTTCGGCTGGGGCGAGTTCGGCATGAGCTCGTCGGTCTGGGTCCACAGCGGGTTCAGGTTGTTGTCCTGGAACTTCTGGTAGAGGGCCCGGAGCTCCGGGGAGTCGCCGGCCGTCATCTGGTTCGCGACGTCGGCGTAGGTGTCGGTGCGGTGGAACTGGTCGGCCGGGGTTTGGGCGGTTCGGTTGGCCTGGTTGGGCTGGTTGGTTTGGGCGGTTTGGGTGCCCGATGACGTCTCTGACATTGGGGGATCTCCTTGGGTTGGTCGTGGGGTCGGGTTGGGGGGGCCGCTCAGTCCTGCGGCTTGTACATCCAGTCCATGAGGCTGTAGTCGTACGGGTCGTGAGCGCGGAAGGCCTCGTCGCGCAGCAGCGTGTCGGCGTAGCTGGAGACGTGCCACATCTCGCCCCACGTCCTCGACCAGGTCTGAACCCGGCTCGCGGTGGCGAGGCGCTCGGCCTCGTACTGGCGCCAGACGCGCGCCACGTCATCGGACGTCCATGGGGCCGCGCCGAGCCCGCCCAGCAGGCGGGCGAGGCAGGCCCCGTCCAGCAGCGATTGGCCCGCACCCTGCGCCAGGTATTGGAGCGTGGCGTGCGCGGCGTCGCCGAGCATCGCGACGCGGCCGCGGGTCCAACCGTCGAGCGGTTTGCGGTCCGCCATGACCCAGCGCTTGATGCGTGCGAGGCCGGGGATGCAGTTCCGCACGATCTCGCACATGGGTCCGAAGGCGGCGTCGAGCTCTTCCGGGTTGCCCCAGTCCGGGTTGCCGGTCTCGAAGCTCGGGGAGCGGAAGACGGCGACCTGGTTGAACAGCGTGCCGCCGCGCAGCGGGTACTGCATGAGGTGGAGGCCGGGGCCGGCCCAGCAGACGACGGCGTCACGCGCCACGCGCTTCTCGGGCATGTCGTCCCATGCGATGGCACCGCGGTAGGCGACGTAGCCGGTGTTCTGGACGTCGTCGCCGACCAGGGCCTGGCGGACCACGCTGTGGGCGCCGTCGGCGCCGAGCAGGACCTGGCCCCGGAACGTCTCGCCCGTGGCGGTGCGGACCTGGACGCCGTCGCCGATGTCCTCGAAGCCCGTCACGCCGTGGGCCGTCAGGAGCGTAACCGTGGGAAGCTCCTGGGCGGCCTGGACGAGGGTTTGGAGCAGGTCGTTGCGGTGGACCACGACGTAGGGAGAGCCGTAGTGCTGCCTCATGTCGACGAGGTCGAGGCGGCCGATCAGATCGCCCGAGACGGCGTTGTGGAACTCGACGCGGTTCGGGTAGACGACGAGCGGCTCGATCCGGTCCCAGATGCCGATCTTCTGCATCATCCTCGTGATGTTCGGGCCGAACTGGAGGCCGGCGCCCACCTCCTTGTACTCCTGGGCCTTCTCCAGGAGTGTGACGCGGATGCCCCGGAGGCCGAGCACGAGCGCGGCGCCGGCGCCGCCGATGCCGCCGCCCGCGATCACGACCTGCGCGTCGTGGGGGTCGGTGGTGGGCGGGGTTGGTGCTTTGGGTGAAACCGGCATGGTGTTTCCCCTTCGAGTCAGGGTCCGGCCGGCGGCTCGTTCCGGGTCGTGGTGTTGGACCGCCGCACCTGTCGCGGCGACCACGAGCCGGGGCGGGGGGAGGCGCACGTCGTCGCGCGCCACACCGCTCGCACCAAACTTGTTTACTTGCCTTTGACCCTAGGGGGAATGTTGTTTGGTTTTTTATGAGCTAACTCACGTTTTGACTATTTCATGTGGTGACAAACCTCACAAGGGTGACCCACGTCACCCACGCGACCGACCGGCATCGTGCGCCGCCCGGCGGAGGGCACGACAAAGGGGTGGGGCCCGGTCGCAGTGAACCGGACCTCACCCCTTCGAGGTCTGCGCCTGAGAGCTCAGGCGACCTTGGCGAGCACGTCGCGGGCGGAGAGGATCAGGTAATCCTCGCCGTCGTACTTGACTTCGGTGCCGCCGTACTTCGAGTAGATGACCTTGTCACCGGCCGCGATGTCCATGGGCACGCGGTTACCGTGGTCGTCGATGCGGCCCGGGCCGATGGCGAGGACCTCACCTTCCTGCGGCTTTTCCTTCGCGGTGTCCGGAATGACGATGCCGGACGCCGTGGTGGTCTCGGCTTCGAGCGGACGGACGACAATCCGATCCTCGAGCGGCTTGATGGAGACCGACACTGCGGACCTCCCCTTCACATGTCTCGTAATGAACAGAAGCATTGCTGGCCGCCGCCGTGTCGCCGGATTGGCCGTCGCGGGTGGCCTGGACCGAGCGCCC
>JAISIU010000215.1 GCA_031261885.1 Bifidobacteriaceae bacterium | reverse complement strand
GCCCACTACCCGAGCGTCAAGACTTTTGGCTCCTAACAGCCCCTCTTACGAGCCATATCTCATGACGCTCAGAAAGCGAGAGCGCCCGGGGGCGTTACGAACCGCACGCCACTACCCGGCTACACCGCCCCTCCCACCTCAGCGTCAAGACTTATGGCTCCTAACGGCCCCTCTTACGAGCCATATCTCATGACGCTCGGGATGTGACCGTGCCCGGGGACGCTAGGAACCGCACGCCACCGCCATGAAACGGCCACTGGCGCGCGCAACGTCCAGCGGTAAGCCGAACGTCTCGCTCAAAGGCTCGGCCGCGATCACGTCCTCGATGGGCCCGGCCGCCCGCAACCGGCCCTGGGCCATGAGCGCGGCGTGCGTGAAGCCCGGCGGGATCTCCTCGACGTGGTGCGTCACGAGGACGATGACGGGCGAGGCCGGGTCGCGGGCCAGCTCGGTCAGCGCCATGATCAGCTCCTCGCGGCCGCCCAGGTCGAGGCCCGCCGTCGGCTCGTCGAGCAGCAGCACCTCCGGGTCGGCCATGAGGGCGCGGGCCATCTGGACCCGTTTGCGCTCCCCCTCGCTCATCGTGCCGAACCGGTGTTGTTCCAGGTGGGAGACACCAAAGGCGGCCAACAGGTCACGGGCGCGGGCGACATCGGCCGCGTCATACTGTTCCTTCCACCGCCCGGTCACGGCGTACGCGCCCGTGACCACGACGTCGAGCGCCTCCTCCGACCACGGAATCCGTTCCGCGAGCGCGGCGCTGGCCAGGCCGATGCGCGGCCGGAGGCTGAAGACGTCGACGCGGCCCAGCCGCTCCCCGAGCACCCAGGCGGCCCCCGAGGTCGGGTGCAGGCGCGCGGCCGCGATCTGAAGCACCGTGGTTTTGCCGGCGCCGTTGGGGCCGAGCAGCACCCAGTTCTCGCCGGCCCTGACGCGCCACGTCACGCCGTCCAGGATCATTTTCTGGCCGCGCCTGACACGCACGTCCTCGAGCCGCAGCACCTCGGCGGGCCCGGCCTGCGCCTCGGCCGGCGCCGCCGGCCCTGACCCGGCCGCCGGGGCGGCCTCCCCTATCACGCTCACAAACCGCTAAGCCTACTCAGACCCGCGTCAAACCCCGGTCACGCGGCGAGCGCGGCGCGGTAGCTACCACGCCAGGTGACGAACCGCGCGCGATGCCGGATAGCGCGCCAAGTTCGCACCGACATCGCGGTCGCACGCAACCCAGGCCATATACAGTTGCACTCTTTCCAGAAACTGAGTACACTCATTATATGGCCCGAGACACGGCCCAGCGCGACGGCAACAAGCCGTCGCCCGCCTAAAAGCCGTGGCATCCGCCACAGATAGGAGGTGGCCTCATGGCCACAGTTAAACAGACGCTGGACCTCAGCGTAGACATCACCGGTTGGAGCGCATCAAGCATCCGACGCTTACGCGATTACGTGCAACACTTTACGCCGGAAGCCGAGGAGCACCCATCACCAACCATTCAGGAGACTGATACCGGTAAGACGCGTTCCAGAGCCGCAGGATGGACCAGATCTACCGTTGATGAAGCCATCAAGCGGCTCAAAGCTGCAGGAGGATGGGAACAAGCCATCGCCATCACGACGGCACTCGCCAACAGGGGCTTTGTCACCAGACAGGAGATCGAGAAGGACCGAGCCGAAGGCCGCCAGCTGCGTGGCTTCACACGCCCCGTGAAACGGATCATGGGGCAGATGAAAGATGATGGACTGCTCGCGGCTAACGCTGAAGCGTTGCTCAAAGCCCACTATGTCGGCTCGTCTTCCACGGCCGACGGCTTCGAACTGCCGGACGAGGTCAAGAAGCTCTATGGCTTCCCCACGGCCGAGCAGAAAGGTGTCGCCGATGGCACCGACTGAGGACGAGCCCCTGACCGAAATGGCAGGCAAGACAGAACCCCGGCCGTGTGATCTGCCCTCCTGGGAGGACTGCAGGGACGGTTCCGGGGTGTTGGTGAGAACTATACCCGACCCAAGCGCCTCCGCGCCCACGCACCCCATCTCCGCGTTGGATTGGGCCGGCTTGATGAGCGACTTCTCCGACCGGCGGATGGCGCCCTACCTGGATACGGCCAACGGCGACCACGCCCTTGCCGAACGGCTGTACCGCCGCAACGCGCGTCTCGCCGCGGGTTTCATGGAAGCGGAGAGCCACTTCGAGGTCGCCTTCCGCAACGCCATCAATCGTAAGATGCAGGAACGCCACAGGAAGCGCGGGCAGCACGGCCACTGGCTGGACGACCCGGACGGCGAACTCGGCCGCGATTTACGTTCCGGTCCGCAGGCCAAACCCAACCACAAGCAGCCCTACGCCGACATCGCCCGGGCCAAGGCTCAGCTGACAAGGCGCCGAATTCCTGAAACGGACCAGTCGAACCACCTAGTGGCGGCCCTGCCACTCGGATTCTGGTCCCAGCTCGTCGGCAAGAGGCACACCCGCCTTTGGCCCGATCTGGCCGGTGCTTTCCCTTACGCCCCATCCCGCGGCCGGAGAATCGTCGCCGATCCGGTTCAGCGGATCCACACGATGCGGAACAGGGCTGGACACCACCACCGCCTACCTGACACGGATGTCCGTGCCGCTTACGAGAGCATCCTTGCCGTGGCTGGTTTCATCGATCCAGCGCTTCAACGCTGGATTGACGACGGCTCCTCCGTTCCGGGGCTCCTTGCCGCATGATGCCGGTCACGCGGCGAGCGCGGCGCGGTAGACCGCCATCGTGCGGTCCGCGATCGTTTCCCATGAGAAGTGCTCTTCGGCGCGGCGGCGGGCGGCGGCGCCGAACCGTTCGGCCCGCGCCGGGTCGCTGAGCGCCTCGCCCAGCACGCCGCACAGGTCGGTGACGTACCGCGCCGGGTCCACGGGGGTGCCGGTGCCGTCCTGCGCCTGTTCGATCGGCACGAGCCAGCCCGTCTCGCCG
>JAISIU010000175.1 GCA_031261885.1 Bifidobacteriaceae bacterium | reverse complement strand
GCAGGTCGGCGTGTTTCATGAGATGAGCTTCAAACCTTGTGGGGGGGCGCTGGCCGGGCTCGGCTGACGGTGCGGCGTCGGAGCCGGGCTCCTGATGCTGCGGTTCAAGCTTGTCTCGTTCTGGGAGGATTCCCTTGTAATCTGGGTTGTCCATGTTTCTTTAATCTGTTCTACTCAAGCGCTGTTTGGCGGAGGAAGTGTTGGTATTTGGCGGCGCGATTGAACTTGTTGCTTGGGGGCCACGCGTTCGACTGGCTAATCAATGGCTGCTCCGTCTGTGTCAAATCCGAGAGACGTTGCAAACGCCTGGCTTTCCGTGCCGTACGGATGGTGCGACGCAGCTCGGCCGATAGCTTCGGCAGTTGTGACGAGAAGCCCAGCGGCCGCTCCGACAATCGGGTTAACGGCCACATCAAAGGCGAGGCCAGCCAGGACCGGCGCAAGACCGTCACGCGCGTCCTCGAGAAACTGTTTGAGGCTCTTCGCGGATGCGCAGTCGGCAGCGGTGGAGGCAAGGTCGGTACCGATGCCCAATCGGAAGATGGCTTTGCCGAATCCTTTACTGAGAACGTTCTTGCTGAGCTCCTGGGCGAATCTGCCCGTGAGTTCGGTCAACCCCCCAATCTGTGGGATGACGTTGCTCTCGATCGGGTCGGTGGTCTTCATCAGGTCGGTGACGGCGTTGAGGAGCGTGACGTGGGTTTCAACGGCAAGGGCCTGCCAGACGGCCTCGTAGATGTGGCTGGCGCTGGTGGTGTTGGTGCAGTCGACGTAGGCCTGGCGTTGCTCCAACGGGGAGTCGTGGTTGACGGACATGGGGTCGATCGTGCCCTTGGTCCAGGCGCTGGGTTGGTAGACGGTGTGGCCATTGGTCCGCAGGTAGAAGTCAGGTGGGCAGTAGGCATCCCAGGCTTGGCAGAGCTCGGCCTCGGCCTCCTGCTCGTCGAGGATCTGCTGGTAGAAGGTGTGCTCGATCTTGTCCTTGGCGTCCCGGACGGCCTTGGCGAACTGATCGATGCCGTTGGCGAGCTTGGCGGCATCGTCGGGGAAGTCGTCGATGTGGGGGTAGATGGTGATCAGGCCCTTGCGGCAGGCGTTCGCCCCCTTGCCGCGCCAGAACGTGGACTGGGAGACCACGGACTTGATGTTGTCGGCCAGTTGCGAGCAGATGGGGGAAACGGTGCCGCGCAGGTAGTCGGACAGCGAGGCGAGCTCGCCGGGATTGACGTCCAGTTCCAGCGTGTAAGAGGCGGGGACGGCCATGGGATCACTCACCGCCCTCGGAGCTGGCGCCGGACAGGCCGGCCACGATGAAGGACTGCGCCCAGCTGGGTTTGGGTTTGACCTGGGCGGGGTCGGGGTAGGACCGCTGCGTCCACAGTGGCTGGGAAGCGGCATCGTTGATCAGCGAGTTGGTGTGGTTGACCTTGCAGGTCGCGGTGTCTTCGCCTTCCGCCAGGATCGAGGAGGCCTCCCGCATGCCGCACCCATAAGCGCGGACCTGGGTGGCGGCATCGGCCACCAGCTGGGCCAGGTCGCTGAGCGCCTTGGCGGCGACTTGGAAGCCGAGGGACGCGGCCTGGGCGGCCGTGTCGACATGGGCGACGATTCCATCGCTCTTCTCGGAGATCGCGGGCGGCTGGGCCGCGTCGAACACCGGGTCGGTCGAGGCGACGAGCTTCTTGCCGAGCTCGTCGAGCAGCTCGAAATCACAAGCGATCTCGAGCTTTCCGGGATTCCGATCAGCATCCCAATCGATGCCCTTGCCCATCACGGGTCCTTCCAGCCAGGGGCGCGAGCCGCACGAACAGCCGTCCTGGCCTCAACCCTACGCTGACCAGCCTGCCCACACACTCGTCAGCGGCCAGCCCCGCGCCGCGCGCAAATCAGCCCAGCAGCGCGGCCAGACGGCCCAGCAGCGCGCACAGGGCGGCCGGGTCGGCCACGCGCCAGCGCGCCGCCGTCCGGCCCGGCCCAACCTTGACTGCGACATCGCCGGGACTCAGCGCGGCGAAAGCGTTCTCGTCGGTGGTGTCGTCGCCCGCGTAAAAGATCCGCTCAGGGGCCAGCAGCGTGCGCAAACGCCCGATGGCGTCCGCTTTCGTCACGCTCGAAATCCCCAGTTCGGCGACGTTCTTGCCTTCCAGGATTTCCATCCCCATGGCGCGGCCGATGTCGATCGCGGCCGCGTGCCGCCGGGCCGCCTCTTGGCGGTCGGAGACCAGGCGGGTGTGGAACACCGTCGCCGCCGGTTTCCGTTCGATCCATGCGCCGTCCCCGGTCAGCGGCTCCAACCGGGCGGCGGCCTCGTCGAGCCGGGCCCGCCCGGCGGGGTCGACCCCCTCGGCCACCTCAAGCCCGCCACCGGCCGTGCGCCGACCCAGCTCGGCGCCGTGCGAGCCGATCAGCCACGTCCCCTCGGGCACCTCGGCCAGCGGCGACAGGTCCGCCAAACCCCGGCCCGAGATCAGCGCGAGCCGCACGGCCGGACACGCCGCCAACGCCCGGAGCGCCCGGACCCCCTCCGGCAGCGCCCGAGAATCTTGGGGATCGTCCTGAAGCGGCGCGAGCGTGCCGTCGAAGTCCAACGCGACCAGCAGCGGATCGGCCCCGACCAACCCGCTGACTTCTCCGCGCAAACTCTCGGTACCAAAAGACCCGGAATCCGCTACCGAAACTTTGCCCGCATCCGGAGGGGAAGCAGGCCGCCCGTCATCGTCCACAGGCCGCCTACCGCTCACTTGGCCTCGCCCAGCGCCCGCATGAAACTCAACGCCCAATACTTGACGTCGCGTTCCATGACGCGGCGGCGCAGTGCGCCCATGCGGCGCCGCGCCTCGAACTGCTCCATCGTGGCGGCGCGCACCATCGCGTCCTTGAGCCCGTCGATGTCGTGCGGGTTCACGATGATCGCCTGTTTCAGCTCGTCCGCCGCGCCCGCGAACTCGGACAGCACGAGCACGCCGCCGCGGTCGAACCGGGCCGCGACGTACTCCTTGGCCACGAGGTTCATGCCGTCGCGCAGCGCGGTCACCAGCATGACGTCCGCCGCCAGGTAGAGGGCCACCATCTCCTCCCACGGCTGGTTCTGGTGCAAGTACTGGATGGCCGGGTGGCCGAGCTTGCCGTAGTCGCCGTTGATGCGGCCCACGGTCGTCTCGACCTCCTCGCGCAGCACTTGGTAGGCGCCGACGTTACCGCGTGACGGCGAGGCGACCTGGACCAGGATGGACCCCGGCACTTCGAGGCGGCCCTCCTCGAGCAGCTCCCCGTACGCCTTGAGCCGGTGGCGGATGCCCTTCGTGTAGTCGAGGCGGTCCACGCCGTACATGATCGTGGCCGGGTCGCCCAGCTCGTGGCGGATGGCGCGGGCGCGGGCCTGCACCTCGGGGCGGCGGGCCACCTCCTCGATCGCGGCCGAGTCGAGCGAGATCGGGAAGGCGGAGGCGCGGACGTCACGCTCCTGCGGGGTCCCGGCGTTGACGCGGACGAACAGGCCGCGCGTGTGCGTGCCGGCCAGGCGGCGGGCGCAGCGGCGGAAGTTCGAGGCGTCCCCGGCCCGCTGGAAGCCGACCAGGTCGGCGCCGAGCAGCCCGCGCAGCATCTCGTTGCGCCATGGCAGCTGGCTGAACAGCTCCAGTCCGGGGAACGGGATGTGGAGGAAGAAGCCGATGCGCACGTCGGGGCGCAGCTCGCGGACCAGGCGCGGGACGAGCTGGAGCTGGTAGTCGTGGACCCAGACGGTGCCGCCGGGCGCGACGTGGGCGGCGGCGGCTTCGGCGAAGCGCCGGTTGACGCGGCGGTAGGCCTCGGCCCATTCGCGGTGGTATTCGGGGGGTGTGATGACGTCGTGGTACAGCGGCCAGATTGTCGCGTTGGAGAAGCCTTCGTAGTATTCGGCGACGTCCTCTTGGGAAAGTGGCACGGGCACGATGTGGACGCCGTCGTTCGTGAACGGCGGCAGGTCGAGGCCGGGGGTGCCGGCCCAGCCGACCCAGGCGGCTTCGGTGCCGCGCAGCACGGGTTCCATCGCGGAGACGAGCCCGCCGGGGCTGCGCCTGATGGTTTGGCGGCCGTTCTCGTCGACCGCGATGTCGACCGGCAACCGGTTGGCGACGACAACCAGGTCTCGTGTTTCGGTCAAATGTTCCTCCTCGCCCCACATAACGGTATCGCGATGGTCAGCGCCGTGTCTCGGGTTGGTCGGTGGATGCGGTGGGCGGGGCGCGCGCGGGGCCGGTGGCCGGGTGGGAATCCCCCACTTCTGGGTCCGGAAACCGTAAGCTCACAGGTGGACTTTTGGGACAGGCACCCGAGGGAGTGAGCGATGAGTTCGAAGTCGCCGGCCGGCCAGGCGGGGGAGTGGTCGCCTGGCATGCGGCCCGCTTTCAAGCCGGTCGGGGGCGGCCCCGCGGTGGCCGATGGCGCGGCGCCGGCCGCGTCGTTCCCGCCGCCTTCCCGGTCGGTGCGGCCGCCGGAGAAGGTGCCCGATGCCGTCCGTTCCGCGGGCGGTCCGGCGTCGCCTGCCGCTTCGGGGGACCGGGCGGCGTCGCTCAGCGCTTTCTTCGACGACACGGCGCCCCAGGCGCCGTTGCCGAGTTTCAAACCGCGCCGCCATTCGCATGCGGCGCCCGGCCCGGTGGACCAGCCCGTGCCCGATGCCGGAACGAGCCGTGGGCGGGCCGGCAGCCACAAGGCGGGCGCTGAGCCGGGCGGGGCCCCGGCCGAGAATCCCGCGCGCGGTACCAGTGCCGCCGATCCCGGCGCGGCTTCTCCTGCCACCCCCGCCGAGGGGAACGCCCAGTCGGACAAGGGAAGCGCGAGTGCCTCGGATGGGCCGGCGTGGCCCACTTTCGGCGCGGCGTCCCACGGCGCGGCGTCGCCGGATCCCGCCACCGAGACATCGGAACCGGTGGACGCCGGCGCGGGCGCGGCCGCCGAGGCGGCCGGCACCGTGCCTCCCGCTTACGCGACGGCCGTGCTGCCGCCCGTCGAGTCCGCGGCCCAGAACGGTCCGGAGGCCGCGGCCGGTCCGGTCAGCGCCGAGGCGGGCCTGCGTCCGGCCTTCCGTCCGGTGGGCGGCGCGGCCGCCGGGACGGTGGCTGGCTCCGGGCCGGCCGGTCCGGCGGGTCGCGGCGCCGCGGACGCCCCGACGGCCGAACAGGCCGCGGTCAGGCAGGCCGGTTCCTCCCCGTGGACGCCGGCCCCGGCCGAGGATGAGGCGGACCTGTTCCCCGCCGGCACCGGCGGCACTGGCGGCGGCACTGGCGGCGGCGAAGGAAACGGTGACAAGCCCGGCATGTCCGGCGGCAAGAGGGCGCTGATCGTCATCCTCGTCGTGGTGATCGTGCTGCTGGCCGGCGGCATCACGTACTACTTCGCGTCGAAGCGTTCCGGCGGTTCCGTGGCCGGCCCGACCACGACGGTCACGGCCACGGCCGGCGTCGCGACGCCGACGATCCAACCGTCGCCCAAGGAATCGGGCACCGACTTCTTCAACGCCCTGCCCGTGGCCGTCGGCCCGTACGTCTACCAGGGATCGGTGCGGAACACGGACTGGGCCGCCGCCGACGGCGCGACCGAGGCCTACACCGTGACCTACTCCGACGGCACGAACACGGTGACACTGATCGCGGGCCAGTGGCGCACCGCCGCTCTTGCGACGGCCGCCCAGGCCAAACTCGTCACGGCCTCCCCGGACGCCACCGCCCCGGGTGACACCGCGAACGCCACGCCAGGGACGGCATCGGACGCCAACTCCCCGGTCACCGATCAGGCGGGGGCCGCGACCGGCCCCACGGCTCCGACGGCATCGGCCACGGCGATGTGGGTCAACGACACGGCCGTGTTCCAGGCGCAGACGTCCACGCCCCAGCAGGCCGCCGAGTTCAAGAACCAATTCCCGATGTGACCACGCGGCCGGCGGTCCGTCCGTCCGCCCGCCCGGCTGCGTTCACCACGTGAGCGCTACGGCCGGGACGCGAACCGCTCCAACAGCGCCGTGTTGCCGGACACGATGAGCAGGTCGCCGCGCGCGATCCTCGTCTCGTCGGTGCCGTACTCGAACTCCTTGCCGGGCGTCTTCACGCCGATCACCTGGACGCCGTACTTCTTGCGGATGCCGAGCTCGCCCAGCGTGAACCCGATGGTCTCCTTGGGCGGGCGCATCTTCACGATCGTGAACCCGTCCTCGAACTCGATGTAATCCAACAGGCGTCCGCCCACTAGGTGCGCCACGCGGTCCGCCGCGTCCGTCTCCGGCAAAATCACATGGTTCGCGCCGATGCGGCGCAGGATCCGCGCGTGCTCCGGGCTGGTCGCCTTGGCCCACACCTGGCACGTGCCGAGATCCACGAGGTTCGACGTCACGAGCACCGAGCTCTCGAGCTCCGTGCCGACCCCGACCACGGCCACCGGGTACTCACGCGCTCCGAGCTGCTCCAACGCGTCCGGGTCCGCGGCGTCCGCCTCGACCAGTGGGATGCGGCCGGACCAGCGGTTGATGACGTCCGGGTTCTTCTCGACGGCCAAAACCTCGCGGCCGAGCCGCTCGACGGTCAGCGCGAGCCTGGAGCCGAACCGGCCCATGCCGATGACGAGGACGCCGCCGTTCTGCGGGATCGAGCCGTCGTCATCGCCGGCCAAACGTTTCGATTTCGAGTCCATGTGAGCCCGTGCCCTCGCTTCCTTCCGAACTGCCTGACCTCTGACGTTACCCGTGACGTTACCGGAGCCGCCGGGTGTTCACCCGACGATGGGCCGTTCCTCCGGCAACCGGATGATGCGCCGCCGGTTCGACATCGCGAGCGTGGCCGCGATCGTCATCGTGCCGAGCCGGCCCACGAGCATGAGCAGCGTGATCGCAGCCTTCCCGACCATCGGCAGGTGGGCCGTCAGTCCGGTCGACAGGCCGCACGTGCCGAACGCGGAGAACACCTCGAACAGGATCTGGTCCGTGGGCGCCGAGCTGACCGCGAACAGGACCAGCGAGGCCGCCAGCACGATGAGGATGGACACGCCCACCACCGTGACGGCGACACGCAGCACGGACGGCGAGAGGCGCCGGCCGAACGCCTCGGCGTCGCGGTCGCCGCGCGCCTCCGCCCGCACGGCCACGACCATGACCGCGAGCGTGGTCACCTTGATGCCGCCGGCCGTGGACGCCGAACCGCCGCCCACGAACATCAGCGCGTCCTGCACCAGCAGCGTGGCCGGGTGCATGCGTGCGACGTTGACCGTCGCGAAGCCGCCGGACCGGGTCTGCACGCCGGCGAAGAACAGGTTGAGGATCTTCTCGCCCACCGACATCGACCCGAACGTGCCCGGGTTGTTCCACTCGAACAGGCCGATCAACACGGGCGCGACGACGAGCAGCACCGCGCTCGCGGTCAACGTCAGCTTCGTGGTGAGCGTCCAATGGGACGGCCGCCGGAGGTTGCGCTTGATGTTCAGGATGACGGGGAACCCGACCGACCCGACGATCACGCCGAGCGCGATCGGCAGCAGGACCATCCAGTCCGCCACGTGCATGGACAGGCCGCTCGCGGTCACGTCGAACCCCGCGTTGTTGAACGTCGAGACCCCGTAGAACACGCCGTGCCACAGCGCCTCGCCGAAACCGCCGCCCAGTGCCGCGAACCGGGCCGTCAGCAGCACCGCGAGCACGGCCTCGCAGCTGGTCGATGTGATGACCACGGCGCCGACGATGGCGCGGACGTCCCCGAGCTGCGAGGTCCGGGTCTCGGACGCGGTCAGCAGCTTCTGCGTGATGCCGAGCCGGCGTGACACGAGCAGCGACAGCAGCGCGCCGATCGTCATGACGCCCATGCCGCCCACCTTGATCGCGA
>JAISIU010000156.1 GCA_031261885.1 Bifidobacteriaceae bacterium | reverse complement strand
GGGTCCGGGCCGGCCGGCCTGGGGCCGGCCGGGGCCGGCGCCCCGGACGCGGGCGGCTGCCACGGGTTGCGCGATGGCGGCACGGCGGCCGAGCGGGCGCCCGGAGCGGCGGGCGACTGCGTGGCCGAATGGGCCGGGAAGCTCGGGAACGCCGGGGCGCCCGCAGCGGCGGGCGACGCCGAGCGAGTGGCCGGTGCGCCGGCATCGGACGCGAAGGGCCTGCTGTCAGCGGCAGGTGACGCGGGCCGCGCGGCGGGAGTGTCGGCATCGGACGCGAAGGGCGACGCCGGGGACGTCGGGGCGGCTGGCGCGCTCGCGGCCGACGGCCGGCCGGGCTGCGCCTCCCCCGCGGCCGGGTGCGCTAAATCAGACGCATCCGACGTGGCCGGCTGAGCCGGAGAATTGAGGCTCCATGTCGGGTTGTCGCTCGGGTTGGCCGAGCCGTTGGTCGGGTTGTCAGGCATCAGATTTACGATCCTCTCGGTTGGTGCACTTCTTAGTGAACCGGGTCACTCTGAAGGCACCCTGCCCCGTTCCTGAAAGTTGTCTGAACGTTTGGTGTCCGTCGTCGCCAGCCTAGCGGCAGGTCCACAGGTGCGCGAGGGGCCGCGCGGGCCGTATGATATCGGGCTGTAATAACAGAACATTCCCCTCACAGCGGAAGAGTTACTTCATGAACCTGTCAACCGGTGCCCTTGTCCGTCGCTCCGGTTTCGCCGTCGTGGCTGTGCTCGGGCTGGCCGGTTTGGCTGCCCCGGTCGCCACGGTCGGGATAATCGCCCCCCCGGCTCAGGCCGCCCCCGTGGTCCGGGCCGTCTTCACACAGCCCTCGCTCGCCATCCAGGGCCAGGCCCGCGTCGGCGAAACCGCCACGGCGCAGGTCGGCGCCTGGGGCGTCGCCCCGGACTCCGTCACGTACGAGTGGCTGCGCGACCAGGCCACGCTCGTCGGCAATCAGAACGCCTACACGTTCACCGATCAGGACCTCGGGCACGTCGTCACGCTGCGCGTCACCGCCAACAAAGCCGGGTACGACGCGATGGCCGTGACCGCCCAGACGGCCGGCCCCGTCCAGACCGGCCTCATCCGGTCCATCAAGGCCCCGGCCATCAAGGGAATCGTGCGCGTGGGGCTCAAGCTCAGCGCCAACCACGGCACATGGTCAGTGCCCGGCCTCAAGTACAGCTACCAGTGGTACCGCTCCGGCAAGGCCATCAAGGGCGCCACGAAGAAGCACTACACGATCGCGTCCAAGGACACGAAGAAGCGCATCCGCGTCAAGGTCACGGCGCAGCACGCCGGCTACGACCCGATGACGCTCACCACGGCCCCCACACGCAAGGTGCCGAAGAAGCCCGCCTGGGTCTCCGGCAAGTGCATGGAGGGGTCCGTCATCTGCATCGACAAGAACACCCGCGAGCTGCGCTGGGTGGTCGGCGGCAAGGTCAAGCTCGAGCTCGACGCCCGGTTCGGCTGCCCCGGCACCGACACCCGCAACGGTGTCTTCTCGGTCTACAAGAAGTCCGCCAACTGGGTCTCCACGCTCTACCACTCGGCCATGCCGTTCTCGATGTTCTTCTCGGGCGGCCAGGCCGTGCACTACTCCTCGGACTTCCACGCCCGCGGCTACGCCGGCTGCTCCCACGGATGCGTCAACATCCGCGACTACAACGGGCTGAAGAAGCTGTTCAAGCAGGTGAAGATCGGCACCAAGGTGGTCGTCTACTACGGCAAGAAGAACTGACGGGCGCTTCGGCGCCACCCGCGACCGCCTCATCGGTTCGCCCGCGAGGGTGAGCCGATGAGGCGGTCGCTCCGTCCCGACGCCGGACTGCCGGCCGGGCTGCTGTGGCTGTTCGCCATCGTGGCCGGCATCTCCGTCGCGAACATCTACTACATCCAGCCGCTGCTCGGCCTCATGCGGGACGACCTCGGGCTGACCGACCTCACCGCCGACCTCGTGGCCCTCGCCACACAGGTCGGCTACGCGCTGGGCCTGTTCCTCGCGATCCCGCTCGGGGACCTGTTCCAACGCAAGCACATCATCGTCACGCTCATGAGCGTGCTGTGCGCCTCGCTCGTCGTGATCGCCGCGTCGCCGTGGCCGTGGCTCACGGTCCTCGCCTCGCTCGTCACCGGGGCCTGCTCCGTGACGCCGCAGATCTTCATCCCGATCGCCTCCCAGTTCTCGGAGCCCTTGAACAAGTCCCGCAACGTGGGCCGCGTCCTGTCGGGACTGCTGGTCGGCGTGCTCGGCGGGCGTGTGCTGTCCGGGCTGGTCGGCGAGGCCTGGGGCTGGCGGTCCATGTACGTGATCGCGGCCCTCCTCATGGCCGTGTGCGCCGTCGTCGTGTTGGCTGCGCTGCCGGCCATGCCGGCCAACTACGAGGGCACCTGGGCCGGGCTCATGGGGTCCCTGCTCAGGCTCCCCCGGGCCCATCCCCGGCTCATGGCCTACTCGGCCCGCTCCGGCTTGTGCTTCGGGTCGATGCTCGCGATGTGGTCCACGCTCGCCTTCAAGTTAGAGGGCACGCCGTTCCACGCGTCGAGCGACGTGGTGGGCCTGCTCGGGCTCTGCGGCGTGTGCGGCGCGCTCACGGCGTCCTTCGCGGGGCGTTGGGTGGACCGGTTCGGCGTCCGCGCCTTCAACGTGGTCGGGGCCGGTTGCCAGCTCGCGGCCTGGGCCTGCCTGTGGTTCGGGCAGAACACGTACGCCGGGATCATCGCCGGCATCATCCTGCTCGACATCGGCATGCAATGCGTCCAGCTCTCGAACCAGTCCACGGCGTTCGCACTGGACCCCTCCGCGTCGAGCCGCATCAACACGATCTTCATGACCACCTACTTCGTGGGCGGCGCCGTCGGCACGCTGCTGGCCGGCGCCGCCTGGGACGCCTGGGCCTGGGCCGGCGTGCTCGGCACGGGCGCGCTCATGGCCGCCGCCTCACTGGCCATTACGGCCACGGGCCGCCCCGACCGCGTCCCCGCGGCCGCGTAGCAGCCGATGGCCTGCCGCAGCGCCCACGCGTCCCGCACCCCTATCCGCTTCTGACTGCTTCATTTGCAATAGTCGGCGGCACACACCGCCCAACCACCCGGCTCGTCCCTTGACTAGGCATAACCACGGGCGTAACGTCCCCGGTACAGTAAACATAATGACCGGAACAACGAGCATGACTACTCTCGACGCTTCAGCACTTCACCCCCCGATTACACCCCAGCAGGAGTGGGCAAACCGGCAGCTCACCGCGCCAGCGCTACCCGGGCCAAAAGAATCCTGGCTCAACCAACTCGCAGCTATCATCCACGCTCTCATGGACGCCCCCGTCACCGACCTAACAGCCGCTGCACCATGCCCCGTAGCACCGCCCGTCGCCTGGGCCACCTACCGGAAAGCTCTTGCACCCTCAGGTTTGCTCGTCTACGACGGGACTCGGCTCACCGCCACCCCCGCGGCAATATCATGGCTCACCACGCGCGACCCCCTCCATCTTCTGGCAACTTTACATCACCACCTCCGACTAATTGGCGAACTTCTTGCCATCATTGTCGAATCACCCCGGACAATTTCCGAACTCCTCGACACTGCCAATGCCCGCTACCGCCTGCGGTGGAGGACAGCAGCACCACTTCGCACCCGCATCGCCTGGCTAGCAATTCTTGGTATGATCGAAGAGCTTGGTGAACGAAAGTGGGCAGCGACCGCTGCTGGCGTCAAAGCCCTAACTGTCCTTCCCGTTTCTCTTCCGGAGGATCTTTGGGCAGATAGCCCAGATCTCGGACAGATTCCAAAACCACCCGCACCTATCCACGATGCTCTCGAACAGCTTACTCAACACCCCGAACGCCACGCCCTGCGGAAGCAGTTTCGTTACGTCCCTACCCCTCCGGGCGTCACCCGCCTCTCAGCGCTTCACCGTATGGCAGAGCTCGCAATGAACAAGATTTCTCGCAACGAGCTAGTCGACTGCATCTGCTCTAATTTTAGCATCTCACACAACTCTGCCGAACAGGCGCTCACTACTCTACGAGCGTGCGGGATCATCGCAGAATCTACTCGAAACATATTCGAAATTACGCCTCAAGCCATGGCATGGTTGCAAAGCGGGGACGACCTTAATCTCGCTCGCCTCCTTCATGTCCATATCCTGTTCGTTGGTGAACTTCTGAATATTGTCCAGCAACCCCTTGAGTCAACTAAAATAAGGCAAATCGGTAAGACTCGCTACTCTGTCAATGACGCACGCCCGCTTCTCGATCTGCTAGTGGAGCTTGGCCTCGTAGCCGAGGTCAGCTATCTCGGTCGCGTTATCACGACCCTTGGCAAAGCACTACTACCAGAACTCCCGCTACGCCCGGCAGTTGGCGGTCAACGCCTAATAACAGATAGCGCTGACCCAGTCACAAACACGAAGACTTCGTACGATAGGTCCTCACTTTCAGATGACCTCGAACGTGCTGCGAGTGACCCAAACGCTGATGGTTTGCAAAGTGGTCGAGCACTGGAAGTAGCAGTCGCTAACGCACTTACCTTTCTCGGACTCAATGTACAACTAATCGGCGGGTCCGGCGACACAGACATTCTCGTCTCATTCCGCGGCGAGAATGGCGAAGTGGTTCGGATCATTGTAGACGCAAAATCCAAGAGCGGAGGTTTCGTCTATCACACCGACATAAAAGAAGGTGCCATCCTCAACCACAAAGAAAAGCATAAAGCCAGTATTGCAGCCATCGTAGGCCCAGCTTTCCGCGGAGACAGTGTTCAGGAACAGGCCAGACGTTGTTCTTTCGCTCTGGTCACGGTTGACGAGCTTGCAAAACTCCTCACCACAGCAGAAGAGGTGGGGCTGGAACCGTATCAATCGGCCCTGATCTTTGACCACACACGTTCTGCAGAACTCGAACGAATGGTCTCACAACGCCGGAGACGACTGAATGCATTAAAGCTAGTTGTTACTTGCCTTAGCAGCACAAAGGAGAGAACGCGCTTCGAAGACTACCAGGACATGACCGCAAGCGAGATTCTCTTAAATGCAGGCTCCGACGCGGATCAGGCACTGACAAAACATGACTTAATCGAGGCGCTTACGGAACTTACCAATCTTGGTCTATGCTCACCCACATCAAAGTCCTCTGACGAGTCACGGATCCCTTATCGACTAATCCGGAGCCCGAAGTCACGGGCCCGCGAACTTCGCGCTACAGCAATGGCAATTGACAGTTGAGGCGCAAGGTGGCGTCGCACTCTTCTTGATTGGCCAATTTACGTGATTGGAATCAGAGTCAACTGTGGCGCACCCCAGAACATGTGGTCTTCGGTCAGTAGGGGGATACCGAGGGCTATGGCGGTGGCGGCGATCCAGCGGTCGGCGGCATGAATCTTGTTGTGGATTGGGTGCCCGGCCTTCATCGCTTCGTAATATAGGGTCGCATATGCCTGGACCACTTCCTCGGTTACAGGCATGCAACGTGTGCGATCGAGGGCGGCCGTCAGAATGCTGGCTCTTCGTGGTCCGAGGAACCGCAAGCCCTGAAGGATTTCCGCTCTCGTCTGCGTGGCTATGACGATAACTTTGCCGGTCAAAAACCGCTTCCACGCTTGGACAAGTTCCTGGTCCGGATGCCTCTTATCACCGCTCACGCAGGACCAGACGTTTGTGTCGACCAGGACAACAGCGGGACCCGAATCACTCACCATTAGCGGCCCTCGTGAAGATCTCCCATTCCTCGTCGGTGAGGCCCGTCGGTTCGACCCTGACGGGGTCATAGGGCTGGGCGCCGTCGACCAGCTCAGCGAGGCTGACCGGGGCCAGTCCATCCCAATCGAAGGCCGCCGCCTGGGCGAACAGCTCCGCGTTCACCGCCTCGTCGTCGGGCAGGTCGCGAAGGCCATCGGGCAGCACTAGTGGTTCTATGGTGGGACTGGTCAGCGTCATTTTTCCGTCTGGACGGCGTGTCACGGCGCCTCGGGCCGTAACCTCGGTGCCAACCAGTTTGGCCGCATTGATAGCATCAGCGACGCTCTTGAGATCGATACGGTTACCGATCGCGTCGCGGAGGCGGAACCGACCGCTGGCGAGGTCCACCATCTCGAGTAACCCACTCGCGACCCCGTCCGCCGGCTCCGGCACTGGGCCCGCCGTCGCAAACCACGCCGAGGTCAGCGCTTTCTTCGGTTCGAACCGGACCGAACCGCCGCGCAGTGCCGGAGACTTTGGCGCGACTTCTACCTCTGGTGCGGTCGCCGCGTAGGCCGACAACATCTTCGCCGTCGTTTCGCGGACCGGGACCGGCGCGTCATCGGGCAACTCACCAAGCCCGGCCCCCAATACGATCTGCCAGAACCGTTCATCGGTCTGCTCCGCCAGCTCATCAGTGCCCTCAAGCGCCGGTTGCGCGGGTTCCGTCGAGAGAAGGAGACGTGTGCTGCCCGGACTAAGCCCCAACACGCGGACTCGTGTCAGGCCCTCTACAGGCCCTGTCAGGCGCCCGAGAGTCTTGCCGCTGGCAACCCAGCGGCCGACGCGCGTCGCGAGCTCCTGAAGCGAGCCGCAAATCGCGGCCAGGTTGCTCGCGTCGATCTCCGCGTCGGGCAGGCCGGTGCCAATGAAGTGAAGCTCAAACCTGACACCCGTCATCGGCACCTCCTCACAAGACACGCTCTGGGACGACAACGATGCCAGACTATCGTTCCCAGCGCGCCGCTAAACGACGCCGAGCGTCGAGCGTATGGGGCGCGACGGCATCGGACGCCCTATGCGGCTTACCTGCCGGGAACCGGCTACTGGGCGGTCGTGGAAGGGGCGGACGCGCCCGTGGTCGCGGCGGACGGGCTTGCGGTGACCGAGGGGGTCGTGGTCCATTTGCCCGTGCCCTTCGGGACCAGCTCGACCCACGTGTTGCCCGGGGCCAACG
>JAISIU010000116.1 GCA_031261885.1 Bifidobacteriaceae bacterium | reverse complement strand
ACGTGCTGGTAGCGGGCCCGCCACACCTGGTCGGAAACAGGGGCGGGGGCAGCGGGCTGGCCTGGGGCAGGTGCGATTTGGCTCATCGATTTGTTCCTTTTGAGGTGTGACCCGCGGCGCGGGCGGTGGCGTCCGGCACGACCATGGTGCCAATGCCGGAATCCGTGAAGATTTCCATCAGTATCGAGTGTGCCACCCTCCCGTCGATGACGTGCGCTTCCGCGACGCCACCGTTGACGGCTTGGAGGCAAGCACCCATCTTGGGCCGCATCCCCGACTGGAGAGCGGGCAGCATGCGGGTCAGCTCGCTGGTGCCGACCACGGACACGAGCGAGTCGCGGTCCGGCCAGTCCCGGTACAGCCCCTCGACGTCCGTCAGGACGATCAGCTTCTGGGCGCGCAGCGCGACCGCGAGGGCCGCGGCCGCCGAATCCGCGTTGACGTTGTAGATGACCGTCGGGTCGTTGACGTCCGGCGCGACCGTCGAGACGACCGGGATGCGGCCCGCGGCCAGCAGGTCCGTCACGGCCCTCGTGTTCACGTTCACGACGTCCCCGACCAGGCCGACGTCCACGGTCTCGCCGTCGATCGCCTCCGCGTGGCGGACCGCCTGGAACAGGGCCCCGTCCTCCCCCGACAGGCCGACGGCGTACGGGCCGTACGAGTTCAGGAGGCCGACCAGCTCGCGGCTGACCTGCCCGGTCAACACCATGCGGACCACGTCCATGGTCTCCGGCGTGGTGACCCGGAGCCCGGCCTTGAACTCCGAGTGGATGCCGAGGCGCTTCAACATCTCCGAGATCTGCGGCCCGCCGCCGTGCACCACGACGGGCTTGAGGCCGACGCGCCTGAGGAAGACCATGTCCTTGGCGAACGCCTCCTTGAGGCGCTGGTCCGCCATCGCGTGGCCGCCGTACTTGATGACCGCGAGCGCCCCGGCGAACTCCTCGAGCCACGGCAGGGCCTCCAGCAGGACCTCGGCCTTCTGCGCCGGGGTCAGCCGCGCCAGGTCCGGCACGGCGGGCGTGACGTTCGATGTGGCGCGTTGTTCCTGGTCAGGCACGCTTCCGGCGCCGTCGCCGGTCCCCGCTTGGGGTGAATATGCCATCACGCGCATAACTATACATCCGCGGGAGCCTCGCCGCGCCCCACGCACCGCGGAAGGACAATGGCGGAACGCACCCGGGAGAGGGCGAGGCCCGGCATCGTGCGCCCCCGGCCGATTCCGCAAAGTTTTGCAGAACCCTGACTGTTCGCTGGAGGTATACGCCCAAGTCAGCGGCTTGCGATGCGGGTCCGATCCGGGCTCGCCGGCCGCGAACTCGGCAGAACTTTGCGCAATCGACGCGCACCGCGCGGGGCGGGGAGGCGCTACGTTTGTTCAAGCCCCCTCGCCACACCCTGACCCTGGTCGCCCAGAACCGAATCGAACCCCCATGTTTGGTTTCCACACCCCTCACCGCCCTGCCGTCACGCCCGATGACGGCCCAGCCTCCCAGGCCAGGCCCGCCTTCCACCGCCTGGCCGCCCTCTTCGCGGCCGCCGCTCTGGCGCTCGCGCTCGTGCCGACGCTGGGCGGCCGCGCCGCCCCGGCCCACAGCGCGCCCAGTGGCGCGACCGCGACCCTCGCCATCCCGGCCCGCCAGCCCACCGCCCTGGCGCTCGGCCCGGGCCCCACGCTGTACTTCCCCGAGCGGCACGCCGACGGCTCCGCCTACCTGTCCGTCTGGGGCCTTCAACCGGTCCAACGCCGCTGGTCGGAGAACACCGGTCTCGGCATCGACCTGCCGGCCGGCCAGTCCCAGGTGGACGGTCTGGCCGTCGGCTCCGACCGAACCGTCTACGTGCTGCAGGCCGCCTCCGGCACCGTGCTCGTCTACCGGCTCGACTCCCGCGGCGACGCCTATGTCCAGGACACGGCCGCGACGGTGACCATCGGCGCCCAGGCCACGAGCGGCGCCTCGGGCCTGGCCGTCGACTCCGACCAGACCCTCTACGTCCCGGAATCCGACCCGGCCGGCCTGTCGATCTGGCGGTTCGACACCGCCAGCGACACCTATCAGAACGCCGGCCTCGACATCACCAACGCCACCGTGCCGAGCAGCCTGGCCGTGGGCCCCGACCGCACCCTGTTCATCGGGTCGAAGGCCGGCGCCCGCGTCACCGTCTGGACCCCCGACGACGGCGGGCATTACGCGCAGATCCAGACGATCGGCGGGGACGGCGACGCGGTCGCCGCCTGCTGCGACGGCACCTTCTACACGACCCACGACAACAGCATCTGGGCGTGGGAGCTGAACCCCGCCATGAACCGCTACAGCCAGTCCGCGAACCTGACCATCGCGGGCCTGGCCGGTCCCGAGGCCATCGCCGTCGCCCCCGACCACACCGTCTACGTCGGCGAGGCAGACGCCGGCGACGTGTCGGCCTGGAGCCTGGCCGACACATCTGGCCCGTCCAGTTACGTGCCGAACGACGACCTCACGATTCCCGGGTTCGCCGTCGCGGCCGGCGTCGCCGTCGGACCGGACCACACCGTCTACGTGGGCGACGAGGGCAGCGCCAGCGC
>JAISIU010000270.1 GCA_031261885.1 Bifidobacteriaceae bacterium | reverse complement strand
GTTTCGTGCAGCGCGCCGGGGAGCGGGTCGGCCAGCCGTCCGCGGAGCGGGTGGCGGCCGTGCCGGTACCTGATGCCGGAGCGGCCGATGCCGGAGCGCCCGGTTCGGCGGTGGGTTTCCCTCCGGAGTTCGTGGCCGCGATGGACGACGACCTCGGCGTGCCGGCGGCGCTGGCACAAGTCTTCGAGGCGATGCGGCGCGGCAACACGGCCCTGGCGGCCGGGGATGACCAGGCCACGGAAACCGCGTTGCTCCAGGTCAGGGCCATGCTCGACGTACTCGGGCTGGATCCGGCCGGGGACCGGTGGGGCGGTGGGGCCGGTGGCGGCCGCGAGCGGGCGGCGCTCGACGCGCTCGTGACCGGGGCGCTCGAACGGCGGCAGGCGGCCCGCGCCGCGAAGGACTTCGGGGAAGCGGACCGGATCCGCGACGAGCTTCAGGCGGCCGGCGTCCAGGTCGAGGACTCGCCGGACGGCGCGCGCTGGAGCCTGTGAGGGAGCTTGCCGGGCGGCGCGGCCTTGGGCTCGGGCGCCTCCCAGGTTCCTCGGGTGTATTTCCCAGGAAATTGGGGGGTTAGCCCCCGCCTCGGCACGGGAAGGCCCCACGGTGGGCCGTTGGCTCTAGCGTTGAGGGCGAGCACCGCTCACGGTACCGCCCACCGGTGATGGCGGCGCCCTGGCGGTGCCGGTCTATATCGGAATCAGCGACCCGCGCCCCCGGATCTTTTGAGCCGTCATGGTCCTGCACGGCCCATGACGTGTCCTTCGACCCCCTTGCGCGCGCCGCGCGAACCAAAAGGACAACTCAATGAATCGCGCCCTGACTTCTCGCGAACACCACATACCTATGACGCGGCGCCGTGCGCCGCGGCTCGTCGCGGCCGCCGTGGCCGCGCTCGCGTCGGCCGGCCTCGTCGGTTTGGCCGCCATCCCGTCCCAGGCCGTCCCGGCCGCCGACGCTCCCGCTCAGGTCGCCACGCTGGCCCCGGGCCAGTCGATCGCCACGCTGACCGACGCCGTGACGGCCCGCGCCAAGGCCGTGCTCGGCTCGCGGTTCGTCGACCTGTGGGTCGCGCCGGACCAGCAAAGCTTCGAGGTCGGCGTCTACGGGCTCAAGGCCTCGGAGAAGGCCCGGCTGACGGTGCGGATCGCGACCGCCGGCCCCGTGGAGCTCGTGGCCCGCGCCATCTCGCGCGCCCAGGTGGACACGCTCGTGAACAAGGCCGAGGCGGCGGCCAAGCGGGCCGGCGCCACGGGCACTACCGTCGCACCTGACTACACGACGGGTGACGTCGTCGTGAGCGCGCCGTCCAGCGCGGCCGTCAAGCGCGTCAGCGCCCAGGTGAACCGCCTGACCACCGCGCCGGTCGCGACGGGGGATGAGGCCCGCTACCTGGCCGGCAGCGGTGCCGGGGTCACGACCGTGGACCAGCCGACCATCGCGATCGACCAGTCCGGTCAGGTCCGGCCGTTCGACGCCGAGACTCAGGCCTCCTTGCCCTACCGCGGTGGCGGCAAGGCCATTTTCGCGGCCATGACTTCCGATTCGGCCAACATGTGTACCAGCGGCTTCCTGGTCCAGAAGGCCGGCGTCACGTACGGCCTGACGGCCGGCCACTGCGCCCCGAACGGCAAGAGCGAATACCTGGGCGACCTGCGCGTCGATCAAAATGTTGCCGACGCCCACGCGCTCGGCGCCGTCTCGGCCAGCGGCTATTGGTACACCTCAAGTGTTACCGCCGACGCCGAGATCTTCCCCGTGCCCGCCGCGGTTTCGCCGAGCGCCACGGTGTTTCTCGGGGCGGGCCAGAACCGGGCCGTGGCCGGTTCGGCCACGCCGGTGGCCGGTCTCAACGTTTGCACGCGCGGCTCAACCACCCAGGAGGAGGTTTGCGGCCAGATCCAGCGCACGGGCGTCTCTGTCGAGTTCCAGCCCGAATCCACCAGCGAGGGCGGCGACGGCATGAGCCACAACCTCACGGACATGATCAGGTTCCAGGCGTCTGACGGCACCGCTGGCATCGCCCAGGGTGACTCCGGCTCCCCGCTGTACGTCGTGCAGGCGGATGGCACGGCGTTGGCCGTCGGCACGGCGACCGGCGGTAACCGGTCGGTGTCCTATTGGACGCCGCTTCAGGACTCGCTCGAGGAGACCGGCACCACGCTCGTGACGGGTCAGACCACCTCGCCCACGGCCGCGCCGACATCGTCGGAACCGACCACGAGCGAACCCACGTCATCGTCGGCCTCGACCACGCCCCCGGTAGTCTCGCCGTCCTCGACCGCCCCGAGCCAGTCGCCGTCATCGTCCGCTCCAACTCAGCCGCCGTCGTCGTCGCCCGCGTCTACGACGACGGTTCCGGCGGCGGTCCTCAATCTCCGGCCGTCCTCGTGGAACGCGTCGGCCGGCAGCGACAGCACGGACTTCATCATCTATTCGACTCAAACCATCCGGGTCCAGAACGCCCCCACGTGGCTGAGCCTGTTCGCGGTCGGCCGGTACAGCCGTGACGCGACGCTCGTCGAGGTGTTCGCGCAGCCGAACACCGGTGCGGCGCGCAGCGCCACGATGACGTTCACGGCGGGCGGCGCCAGCGGTACGTTCACCGTGAGCCAAGCCGCTGGCTCCAGCGGCCACAACTGGTGGAACAACTGGCCGCGGTGGTGAGAGGCCCAGCTAGCCGGTGGTGAGAGCCACCGGTCCCAGGCTCGCGGCCGGGGGAGGCGCAAGATCGCGGCGCCTGCCCCGGCCGCGTTCTCTTCTTGGCCGCTTTTGACGTCCCTGGAGTGGGGTTGTCCCCCCTCTTGCGCGCTGACCTGCGCGTTCAGCTTGCAGCGAACATAGTGTGAGGTGTGACGCCACTCCTGCGTGACCATCTGGGGTAAAGGCTCCCCGGGCGGCGCCGACACTGAACACAGCACGGCCCGCGCCCCCGGACCGGCACGTCGCGCCGCCGCGAGCGTCGCGACGCACCCACCCTGCCGCCGGCGCCCGTCGCGCGCCCAACCAAAGGACACCATCCCATGTATTCCGCATCCATCCCTGATGCGAAGCGCACCCATCGCCACAGTCGGCGTCGTGCGCCCCGCCTGATCGCGGCCTCCGCCGCACTCGTCGCCGCGGCGGCCATCACCGGTCTCGCTGCCGCCCCCGCCCAATCCGCCCCGACCTCTTCCGAGACCCAGACGAGCACGCCCTTCCGCGCCGGCAAGGCCATGATCGGCGAGCTCACCGAAAACACGGCCTCGAAGTGCACCAGTGGCTTCCTCGTCCGGCGGCAGGGCGTCACCTACGCGCTGACCGCTGGGCATTGCGCGCCCAACGGCGACAAGATGTATTTCGGCGTCATCGCGAACATGTTCGACACCCCATCGAACTATCCCCTGCTCGGCCAGGTCAGCGAGAACTCCCGCTGGGGCAAGGCCACGTCGAACGCCGACGTGTCGCTCGTGCCCGTTCCCGCCTCGATGTCGCCGAGCCCGACCATCTTCGTGTCGCCCGGCCTGACCCGCGAGGTGGTCGGTTCCGAGGCGCCCGTCGTCGGCATGCGCGTCTGCACGCGTGGCGTGACCACGCAAAAGGAGGTGTGCGGCCGCATCACGAAGACGGACATGACGGCCACCTTCAGCGCCAACGCGCAGCTCGACAACATGCGCTACACGGTGACAGGCCTGGCTCAGTTCCAGGCTGATGACGGCACGGCCGGCACCCAGGGCGGCGATTCCGGCGCACCGTTCTACGTGGTCAACCCCGACGGCACGGCGCTGGCCGTCGGCATCTATTCGGGGAGCAACCCCCACTACTCCGTGTTCACGCCGATCGCGGCGGCGCTGAACGCGACGGGCAGCACACTCGCCACTTCACTGCATCCCTCGCAGTCGACATGGAACGCGCCAAGTGGCTTCAGCACTCTTGATTTCACGCTGAACTCGTATGAGAACGCGACGATCAGCGGTGCTCCGAGCTGGCTCTATGTCTATGAGTGGGGTGGTGGCGCCGGTGAGACCTACTACTGTGCGGTCGCATGGGGCAACACGGGGACGACGCCGCGAAGCGCCACTGTGACGCTCACGACGCCGGATGGCGGCATGGCGACACTTACCGTGACTCAGGCGGCTTATGTCCCTGGCCAAGACAACGGCGGCGTTGAAATCTTCAACAGTATGGAGATCTTCTACTGAGATCCCCGCCACCGGAATCCTTCGGCCCAGTCCTGGGCCAGATCATGAGGATCGAGGACTGCTGGCCCGCGTCTGGCGACACGGGCCAGCAGTCCCGGGTTTCCGGGGCGCGGCCGGTGGACAATTGACACCATGACCTACACCCTCGTTCTGCTCCGCCACGGC
>JAISIU010000233.1 GCA_031261885.1 Bifidobacteriaceae bacterium | reverse complement strand
CCGTCTCCTGGCCCGTCGTGCTCAGCGATCTCGCCGCCGCCTATCAGGCCGCCGTCCGCGGCGCCGCACCGGCCCTGCCCACGCCGAGCACGACCTACCGGGCATGGGTCCGCGCCCTGAATGCCTACGGCGAGACGCCCTCGGCGAAGGATGAGGTCGGCTATTGGCGCACCACCGCCGACGCCGCGGCCGTGGCCGACGCCGTCGGCCGCCTGATCCGGCAAGCCCCGGCTGCCGGTCCCGGCGCGCCGGCCCGCGCGGTGGATCCGGGCCGGCTCGACCGCGCCACGACGCGCGCCCTCCTCGACGCCGCGGGCCGCACCGGCGCCGGGATGGAGACACTCGTCTTGACGGGCGCCGCGCTCGCCGCCGCCGATGTCACGGGACAGGGCCGCGTGGCGCTCAGACACGAGACGCACGGCCGCCACGATTTCCCGGGCGCTCCCCCCCTGGACCGCGTGGTCGGCTGGTTCACGAGCCTGTACCCGCTGGCCGTCGACGTCGCGGATGGTCCGGCCCGGGCCCTGGCCGAGGTGGCCGCCACCGCCGCCGGGGTCCCGCACCGCGGCTTGGCCTACCAGCTGCTCGCGGGCCGCGACGTGCCGCTCGTCACGCCCGCGCTCACGGTCAATTACCTCGGCGCACGCGGCGGCGCCGCGACGGGTCGCGACGGCGCGTTCGCGGTGTCGGACTGGTCCGCCGGGCCGGCCGCCGGGGCCGGGATCATGGCGGCATCGCCGATCAGTCTCGACTGTTCCGTCGGCGATGGGCGGCTCGCCTGGAGCGTGGGCTACGACCCGGCGCTGGTACCGGCCGACCTGCCGGGACGCCTGGCCGAACGCCTGGGCGCGCGGCTGGCCGACCTTGCCGCTGCCGCGGCCGGCCTACCCGACGGCTCGCTCAAGCCCGTCGCCTCCTCCCGCGAGCAGACAGCGCGCCACCTCGCCGCGCCCGCCGAGGCCTCTGGAACGGAAGCGGGCGTCGAGCCCGCCTCCCACCTGGCCGACGGTGAGCTCGACGAGATCCTCGGAGCGTTCTGACGGTGGCGCCTCGCCCGAACAGTGACACGCGGCGGCTGGATCGTGCCACGATTCCGCGATCAGCGGAACCAGTGTGCTATTTTGCGAGATGGTGCGCCTGTGATGACGCTCGCACCAACCCTGACGCCAATAAAAGAACATAGAAAGCACACCACATGGCCCCTCACATGGGCAACCGCGTCGAATGTGTCCGCAGCCTCACGCCCCTCCAGGCGGGCATGCTGTTCGACGCGCAGTTGCACCCCGATTCGCACGCCTACCGCTTGCAAGAACTTATTGACGTCCGCGGCCCCCTCAACCTCGCCGCCGCCGCTGAGGCGTTGGCGCCTCTCGCGGCACGTCATCAGGCTCTTCGGACGGCCATCATCGTGCCCGCCGCCTCCGGCACCCCCCGCCAGGTCTTCCTGCGTGACCGCCGGCCCGGCTACATGGAACGCGACCTGACCGGTTTGGATCCCGCCGCCGCCGACGCCGCGATCGAGGCGGCCCGCGTGGCCGACCTGGCCCACGGCTACGACCTGAAGAAGGATCCGCTGGCCCGTTTGACGGTCTTCCGGTTGACGCCTGACCACGCGATCCTCATGTGGAGCTTCGACCACATCGTCGTAGACGGCTGGTCCATGCCGATCGTGTTGAGCGACTATTTGCGCTACTACACCGCCCTTACCTCGGGCCAGAGTCTCGACCACGTCACGCACCAGGCGACCGCGGAGGCCGCGGCCACCACGTCGTACACGGATTATCTCGACTGGTGCGCGGCCCACCCCACCGACCAAGACCTGCCCTATTGGCGCGACTTGCTGGCGGGGTATGAGATGCCCGCCACCTTCACCGACCTCGGATTGGGCGACCCCGCCACTCAGGTTCAGTCCGAGACCGCCCGCGCCGACATCGACCCCCGAACCGCCGAAGCCCTGACCAACTTCGCCCGAGCCCACCGCCTCACCCCCGCCAGCGCACTAACGGCGGCCTGGGGACTGGTCTTGGCCCGCCAGGCCCGCACCGACGATGTCGTGTACGGCCAGGTCCGCTCCGGCCGCGACATCGAACTCGACGGACTCGACCGGGCCGTCGGCATGTTCATCAACACCGTCCCCGTCCGCCTCACCGTGACCCCCGGCGAAACCCTCGGCCGTCTGCTCGAAGGCTTTTCCCGTCAGCAAATCGACTCCGGGCCCCACGGCCGCACCCCACTCGCCGACATCCAGCACCTCACGCCCCTGGGCGCCGACCTCATCTCGACACTCGGCGTCGTGGAGAACTACTACGTCGACCCCGCCGCCACCGCCCAATCCGTCGGAGACCTCCAGTTCCAGCTCCGCACCGGCCGTGAGCAGACGCAGTATCCGATCGTCATGCGCACGCCGGGCCATGATTTTGTCGAGACGCTCTACGACCCCAGGGTCTACTCCCGGGAGGAGGCCAGGTTGTTGGCCGCCCGCACCGTACGGGTCCTCGACCAAGCGGTCACCCACCCGGACCTGCCCTGCTCCCAACTGGACCTGCTGCTCCCTGGGGAGCGGGAGACCGTCATCGGACGCTTCTCCCCAACCCCACCACCGGGCCCGCACCCCCAGACTTTGGCCGGCACGTTCACCCACTTCGCCACCGCCCAGCCCGACCGGCCCGCGCTCCTGTTCCGCGACCGGTCCGTCACGTATCGGGAACTGGACCACAGGACCAACCAGATCGCCCGCGCTCTCCAACACATGGGGGCGGGGCCGGAGAAGATCGTCGCGATCATCGCCCGCCGCGGGATCGGCCAGACCGCCGCCCAGATCGCCGTCGCCAAATCCGGGGCCGCCTACCTGCCGATCGACGCCGACTACCCCGCAGCCCGGCAACAGTACCTGCTCCAGGACGCCAAACCCATCGCACTCATTACCTCCGACGCCATCCCCAACACCGACCCCACCAACCTGGGCATCCCAGTGCTCGACCTGCAGAAGGACCGCACCCAGATCGACGCCCAGGATCAGGGGCCGCTGCCCGAGACGTCGGGGCCGGAGAACCTCGCCTACGTCATCTACACCTCGGGCACCACCGGACAACCCAAGGGCGTCATGGTCGAACAACGCCAAATCGCCGCCTTCTGCGCCGCCATGCAACAGAACCTCCAGCCCTACCTGAAAGACGACGATGTCGTCGACCTGTTCTGCCGCTACGTCTTCGACGCCTCGTTCCAGGAACTCGCCATCGGCGTGTTCGGCGGGCGTACCCAATGTCTGATCCCCGAGGAGCTGTTCGACGACGAGACCGCCTTCTCCGACTACCTCGTCTCCCACGGTGTGACCGTCGCCTTCTACTCCCCCGCCTACTTCCGCCAAATCAC
>JAISIU010000228.1 GCA_031261885.1 Bifidobacteriaceae bacterium | reverse complement strand
TGGGCGACGCCTCCAGCGCCTACGCCGGCGCCCAGACCGAATGGCTGGCCGCGATGACCAGGCTGGCCGCCAAGCTGAACATGTGCGCGGCCGCCGCCGATTCGGCCCAACAGGCCTATCAGAAATTCGAGCAACAGGTCACCGAGTCGCTGTCCTGAGCCCAACCCCCCATCCACCCCAAGTCCGGGAAAGGAACCGATCCAATGGCTACCGCAACCGTTGACGTCGAACCCACCGTGGTCGCCGACGTCGCCACCGCCTCCCTCGCCCTGGCGGATTCGATGAATGCCGCCTCCTCTCAAGCCAAACAGCTCAACTCCAGCGACAAGGCATTCGGCATGCTGTGCGGACTCATCATCCGGCCGCTGTTCGACAAGACGGCCAAGAAGGCCGCCGACATGCTGTCGCAAACGGCCAGCACCTGCACCTCCGTGGCGAAGATGTATTCCACCGCCGGTACGGATTACTCGCAGCTGGAACAGAACCTCACGACGATGTACAACAAGATGGAGGCCTGCTGAAATGTCTAGCGGAATTGGTACCCTCGCGCTGGGTGCGGCCGAGAAACTGGCCTCCGGCACGAAGATCGAAGGGGCGCTCAACCTGACGACCGATGCCCTCGGGATCGTCAATAATCTCGAAGCGGCGTTCCAGGACCCGATCGCGTGGCTCGGCAGCACGTGCGCGCATTTCCTCATCAAGTACGTGAAGCCGTTGGACCATCTCGAAGATATCGTGGTGGGCGACCCGGACCGCACGCAGAAGAAGGCGGACGGCTGGAACTCGCTGGGCAGCCAGGTGGATCAGGCCGGATCGGCTTTCTCTTCCCAGACCAAGACGGACAACGCCGAATGGGGCGGCACCGCGGGGCCGGCTTCTCAGAACGTGTGCACGCAGCTGGCTTCCGCGCTGAGTTCCACGGCGGACCAGTGCCGTGACGCCGGTTCGGCGATGAGCAAGGCCGCGAAACTGATTTCCACCGTGCGCGGTTTCATCAACGACGTCATTTGCGAGCTGGTCGGGAAACTGATCAGCTGGGCCTGTGAGATTCTCGCGACGTGGGGTATGGGAACGGCCGACGTGATCGCGAAGGCCGTGCCGGCCATCGCCTCCCGAATCGCGAAGGTGACCAGTTGGCTGAACAAGCTGACGTCCGCGATCAAGGAACTCGGCACGTTCCTCGAGTCGAAGTGCTCGCTGCTCTCCGACATCGTGAACGTGTACCAGGAAATGGACAGCGCGGCCAGCTCGTTCGAGACGGCGATCAAGTCGAAGCTGTCCGGCCTGCTTTCCACGTGCGTGTCGAGTTTCACGAGTTCGATCGAGAAATTCGCTTCCTCGTCCGGCTCCTCCGGCTCGGTTGGCGGCAGTGACGGTTCTTCAGTCACTTCCACTTTCTCCGACTGGTTCAGCTGGGCCGGTTCCGACCTCGACGACAGCACCACCACGACTGTCGCCTGAGGCCGTCGCCCGCCTCGGCCGACGCGGTGGGCGACGGACCAAACGCCCCGCCCGGGCAATGGGCGGCCGGCCAGCGGCGCGGAGAGTTCGGGGCTCCGCGCCGGAGACGACGGCGGGCCGCTTCCGGTGGTGGCGGCATCAATGTGGTGAATCCGGCGGTCGATTCAGGGACACGCCAAAGCGCGCGGCGCGCTAAAACGCGCCGCGCGCTGCCATGTCTGGGCTCGGACGTTTGCCGTACGCGGGTGGGGTGGGACGTGCGTGCTGACTACAAAGAGGTAGTCGATAGGGTTGACTACCATTTGGGTGTCATGTACGGTGATGGTGAAAAGGTAGTCGGCTTCGGCTGGTGAGCTGAGCCCGAACCGAACGGAGACCTCGTGGCGGAGTACAGCGGCGCCGTGCGGAACGCGGCCAGCCTGGGACGCATTCTGGCCCAGGCGCGGCAGGCCCACGGGTGGAGCCAGCGCGACCTGGCGGCCCGCCTCGGCACCTCGCAGCGCTACGTCTGGGAGATGGAAGCCGGCAAGCCCTCGCTCTACACGGACCGGCTGTTCGCCGCGATGCGCGCCACCGGCATGAAGCTAACCGCCACGATCCAGGTTCCCGACCCGGAAGGCGGCGTCTTCACGAAGCCGCCCCGCCCGTCATCGGACACCGCCAGCGACGCTGGCCGCAAGGCGGCGTGACATGAGCCAACTCGTGGTGGAGCTGTACGGGACGCGGCTCGGCGTCCTGAGCGGGACGTGGCGTTCGTTCGACTTTGAGCCCGCCCCGGAGGCGATGGACCGGTTCGGCATCGACTCGCCGATCCTGTCGGTCGCGATCCCACTCAGCCCGTATCCGGCACGCGGCGAGCGGGGCAAACGCCAGAACTTCTTCGCTGAACTGCTTCCCGAGGGCCCAATGGCGGCGCGGCTGGCGCTCATGGCGGGCGTGCCGGGCGCGGACACGATCGGGTTGCTGCGGGCGTACGGCAGGGACGTGGCCGGCGCGCTTGAGATCTGGGACCCGGATGCGCCGGGCGAACCGAAACATCCATCTCTGGAACCGCTGACGGACGATGGCGTGGCGGCCGTGCTCGGCGCGGTCGGCACCCACCCCCTGGGCAACCTTCCGAACAGCGGTAAGACATCATTGGGCGGGTTCCAGGACAAGATCGTTCTCACAGCGCACGATGGCGTATGGAACCGCCCGCTCGACGGTTACCCGTCCACACACATCCTCAAGCCGATCACGCCCGACTATCCAACGATGATCTTCGACGAGGAATACGGCGACCGCCTGGCTCGCGCCATCGGACTCCTGCCGTATGAGACGCGAATCGAGGAGTTCGCCGGGGTCCCAGCCCTCATGATTGAGCGTTACGACCGCGATCCGGCGGCGCCGCGCGGGCGGATCCACCAGGAGGACTTCAACCAGGCGCTCGGGCTGAGCCGAAACGCGAAATATCAGAAGCAGGGCGGGCAGGTCAGCGTTACCCGGATCGCGCGGACGGTCGCGGCGGCTACCGATGACGACTCGTTGACGCGGCTAGCCCGGATGGTCGTCTTGGCAGTGGCCGTCGGCAACCTGGACTTGCACGCGAA
>JAISIU010000106.1 GCA_031261885.1 Bifidobacteriaceae bacterium | reverse complement strand
GTCGGTCCTAGCCCGTTCCTTCGGTGAGCCGCTCTGCGCGTCCGGGGCGGGCACGCCGCCCTATATCCTCGCACGCCCGGAGGGGTGCTCACCCCACGCCGCGCTCCGGGGCGCGGGACTGGTCAGACGCGGGCGCCCGGGTCGTCGGGGTTCTCGCGATCGCGGGGCATGCGCCACAGCAGCGTGCCGATGCCGGCGGCCGCCAACAGGGCCAGGCCGCGCGGCACCCACACGTTCCAGTCGAGGTGCAGCACGAAGTAGAGGGCCAGGCCGATCAGCCCGGCCGCGATCGCGGCCCAGGCCACGACCTTCAGCGGCTCCGAGTCGAGGACGGGTGGCGGCTCCGGCGGGATGAAGTGTTCGTCGGCCGGGTCCGCGGCCGCCTCCCAGTCGCGCGGCCCGGGCGGGCTCGCCGGTCCGCCGGCCACGTCGGCCCAGCCGGTCGGGTCCCACGTGTCTCCCTCGCCGTCGTGGTCCGGGGTCGGGGCCGGTCCCTGGACGGGCGCCAGACGGCCCTTCCACGGCGGGGGCAGCGGGCCATCGGGCGGCGGCGCGGAGACCGAGGGCCCATCCGCCGACGGTCGCGGCCCGGCGCCTTCCGTGATCGAGGGGCCGGCGGCCCCCATCTCGGCCTCCAGCTGTTCGGCGAGCTCCTGCCACCGCCGGTCGAATTCGGCGGCGTCGTCGGGCGATTGGTTCGCACTTGCCTCGGGCACGTCTTCCACTGTACTTAATGACGCCGGCCCCGGCGCCGCTGGGGCGCCGGGGCCGGTTCTTCGCCTAGCCGGGTGCGGTCATGGGCCGCCCTCGACCGTGTCCGGGCTCTCGGCCCGGGCCGCGTCAATTACTTGACACGGACCTTGGCCTTGAGCTTCAGGGTCTTCGCGGCCGTGGTCTGGCTACCGGAGTAGTAGACCTTGACCGTGTAGGTGCCCTTCTTCGTGATTGTCGGCAGCTTGACCTTGCCGTTGTTCGCCGCGACCTTCGCGGTCGAGTACGACTTGGTCTTGCCGTTGGCCTTGACCTTCACCGTGCCGGCCGGGTTGGCCGTGCCGGCCGCCAGGACCTTGACCTTGATGGTCGCGGCGTGGCCGGCCTTGACGGTGCGGTCCTTCCACGCGACCTTCACGGTGGAGGCGGCCTTGACGACCTTGGCGGAGGCGGCGGCGGGCTGCGCCAGCGGGCTGACGGCGGCCGTCTGCGCGGTCGGCATCAGCTTGGCCTTGAGGACCCAAGCCATGAGGTTGGAGTCGGCGACGGACACCTGGGTGTCGGTCGCGTCCTGCTCGTTGTAGACGACCTCGGCGGCGTCGTAGGCGGCCTGGAGGCCGGAGATCGACTCCGCGTAATAGGCGTCGGCGTTGGCGAGGATGTTCGCGGCGACCGCCATGTCCGTGGCGAGGGCCTGCTTGTTCGAGACGAACACGAGGGCGTTGCAGGCCTGGGCGAGGTTGTCGTAGGCCTCATCGACCTGGTACTGGTCCGGCTCCGTCGCCGCGATGACCGCGTTCGCGGCCGCCAGCGCCGTCTGGAGGGCCGACCAGCTGGTGGCCGAGTAGCGCGCCTGGTCCAGCGCGCCGACCTGCGTGACGAGGTCCTGGAGCGCCAGCGTGGAGCCGATCGGCAGCACCTTCTGGAGGGCGCCGGACAGCGCGATCACCTGGGCGGTGATCTCGTCCTGCGTGGACGACGGGTCGGCGGCCACGGCCTGGGCCGCGGTCAGCGCGGTCTGGAGGGCCGGGACGTTGGCCTGCTGGTAGTAGCCGGTCGTGTCGCTGACAGCGGTCGTGGCGGCCGTGATCAACGACTGGAGCGGCGTGAGGTCGCTCTTGGCCTGGAGGGCCGCGACGGCCGACTGGAGGGCGTCCATGGCGGCCTGGGCGTTGGCCGTCGTGATCGTCGACGGGTTGTTCAGCAGCGCCTGGGCGGCGGTGAGCGCCGACTCGAAGGTGGCGTAGCTCGTGGCCTCGTACAGCGACTGGTTCGCCTGGTAGACGGAATCAGCGGCGACGACGGCCTGCAGCACGTCCTTGATCGAACGGTCGAGCGGGCTGACCTTCACGGCCACGGACTGGGCCACATCGGCCGGGTTCGAGGACGTGCCGAGCCACAGGGACCTCACGCCGGTGCCGAGCACCCAGCTCTGGGAGGCGGTGTCCCAAGCGGAGACCTGCTGCGCGTCGACGTGCAGTGTCTCGGTCTTGGAGGCGCCGGCGGCCAGCTCGACGCGGTCGAACTGGACGAGCTTCTCCTTGGACTGCTGGTAGCCGGCCGCGACGAGGCCGTCGGCGTCGTCGACGGGCGCCTGGAGGTCCGGCGACGGGCCGAGGTAGATCTGCGGCACCGCGGCGCCGGCCACGTCACCGGTGTTCTTCACCGTGAACGTGACGTCGAGGCCGCCGTCGGACGACTCGGTCGCCGCGAGGTCGGAGTACGCGAACGACGTGTAGGACTCGCCGTAGCCGAACCAGTAGGCCGGCTCATAGCCGTTGACGTTGACGGACGGATCCGAGTACCAGCGGTAGCCGACGTCGACGCCGTCGGACCAGACGATGGCGTTCGTGCCGTCGGACGTGGCCGTGGAGTTCGTCTCCTTGGGGCTGTCGGTGAAGGCCGAGTGGTTGTTGTCAACCGGGAACGTGATCGAGAGCCTGCCGGACGGATCGACGGCGCCGGAGAGGACGTTCGCGATGGCCGGGGAGCCCATCTCGCCCGGGTACCAGGTCTGGACGATGGCGTCCGCGTCACTGGCCCACGGCATGCCGAAGGCGCCGCCGGAGAACGTCACGACGACGACCTTGTTGCCGGCCGCGTGCGCGGAGGCGGCGACCTGCTCGAGCAGGTTCACCTGGTCGTCGGGCATGTATTCCATCTGGGCCGAGCCGTTGACGGCCGTCTGGCCGTCCGTGTAGGTCTGGCCGCCCGAGTCGTCCATGAAGACGACGGAGGTGGTGCCGGGCACGGCGGCGGCCGTGACGGCGTTGTTCAGCTCGGTCGTGGTGTTGGCCCACGAGAGCTTCAGCGTCGGCGCGACGGACATCGTGGTGGCCGGCGAGTAGGTGATCGAGATCGGGTTGAACCCGGCGTTCAGCGTGAGGTCGGCGGCGACGTTGGTCTGGCCGGTGTACTCGCCGACGGAGTTGGTCTGCCCGCCGGCGATGTCGTTCGGCTGGAGCAGGGAGTCGGGGTTCGACATCCGGACGCTCGCGCCGTTGATCGTGACGGAGGCCGAGGCCGCGTTGCAGCCGCGGCCGGAGTCGGTGTTGCCGCCGTTGAAGTCGGAGGTGTTACCGGTGTTGCAGCCGTACGGGTACTGGAGGTAGACGCGGTAGGTGCCGGCCGTCGCGGCCTTGATCGAGCCGCTGAACGTGTACTTGCCGCCCTTCGTCATCCAGGCCCACGACTGGTTGTTGACGCGCTGGACCGTGCGGGCCACGGTGTTCTGGGACCCGTCGGTGCCGGTGACGGTCAGGCCGGTGGTGCCGGTGCCGTCTTCCTTCGTGTTGAGGTTCGCGGTCGGGATGGCCGTGCCGATGAGGCCGACGCCGGGGTTCAGCGAGACGTTGGCGGTGCCGAACGTGTCGCGGAGGGCCGTGACGGGGTTCTCGGTGACGGTGTCCATGAGGCCGCGGCTGCGCTCGCCGCCCGGCGAGCTCGGCAGGGCCTGGGAGGTCGGGCCGACGACGTTGAGCTTGGAGGTCGTGGCCAGCGGCAGCACGCTCCCGGTGTTCTTCAGCAGCGTGATCGATTCCTCGGCGCTCTTCTGCGCCAGGGCCTCGGTCTCGGCCGTCTTGTGGAACGTGATCTGCGTCGAGTTGTCGGCGCCGATCGACTGGACGTCGCCGTGCTGCGGCTCGGACGGGACGTCGGCGGCCGGCAGGCCGGCGGTCTCCATCTGGCTGAGGTCGAGCAGGCCGAAGCGCTCGTACTGGTAGAGCATGCGGGCCACGGCGTCGTTGAGCTGCGTCGCGACCTGGGCGCCCGTGTAGGACTGGCCGTCGTAGGTGAGGCCGTTCTGCAGCGCGGCGGTGATCTTCGTCGCCGAGAAGTTCGAGCTGGCGAACTCGTTGTCGGTGCCGGCGATGAGATCGCTCGTGGCCTTGCCGCCGCCGTAATCGGTCGTGATGAAGCCGGAGAGGCCGAACTCGTCCTTCAGGATCTTCGTCTCAAGCGTCTGGTTGGAGCACGCGTACTGCGAAGAGTCCTGCTCGCCGACGATCCGGAACGTGGCGTACGAGCACATGATCGAGGAGACCCCGCCCTGCTCGATGCCCATCTGGTAGGGCTCGAGGTAGACCTCGTGGGCGGCCTGGCTGGAGACCCAGGACGGCGTCGACTGGTTCTGGCCGTTGTAGAAGGCGGCGTGCTTGATCTGGCTCATCAGTCCCTCGGACTGCGTGCCGTTGATCTCGGTCTGGGCGAGCTCGCCGGACAGGAAGGCGTCCTCGCCGTTGGTCGTGAGGTTGCGGCCCCAGGACGGGTAGCGGTCGACGTCGACCTGCGGCCCGTACAAGAGGTCGATGTCGGAGCCGACGCCCTCGATGCCGATCTCCTGGCCGATGTCGGAGACGAGTGAGCGGTCGAAGGAGGCGGCCATGCCGAGGCGGGTCTGGAAGGCCGTCGTCTCGTTGGTCGTGTTGATGCCCATGGCATCCGCGTGGCGGATGGCGGGAATGCCGAGCCTGGGCACGGAGGCGAGGAAGCCGGCCTCGCCGTGCGGCACCGAGTCGTTCGAGTGCTCGATGATGAGCACCTTCTCCGCAGTGGTCAGCTGGCTGAGCAGCCAGTTGACGGTCGGAGTGTAGGGGGCGTCGGCGGCGACGGCCGGCGACGACGCGGTCGGGCTGGCGACCGGCGCGGCGACGGCCGGCAGCAGGCCCGTGGCGAGCAGACCGCCCGCGCCGAGCGCGGCGGCACTGACCAATCCGATGAGGCGACGGTGCAGATGTGCACCAGACCTCAGCTTTGAGGTTCGGGGTGTCATGGTATGTAGTTCTTCTTCCTGCGAGAATCGCGAATCAGGAACAAGATTCAGCCATTAGCTGAATCACCTTCACGTTTTCAGGCAGACAGGCCGCGTAGTATGGGACTTAGGTCCTTGATGTTGTGAACTCGTCCACTAGACCGCTGAGCCAAATAACCCTGGTCACTCTGCCCACTCAGGCATCACGAACTACCAGCGGCCGGACGCCCGCGAGGGTCGCCCACCGCCCCCGGCTACAGCCGGGCCTCGAACGCCTCCGCGTGCGCCGGCAGCGCCTCGGCCCGGGCGATCGCCTCGCCGAGCGGCGCGACCTCGGCCAGCGCTTCCTTCGAGTAGTGCACCACCTGCATGCTCTTGAGGAAGGCCGTCACGCCGAGGCCGGAGGCGAACCGCGCCGTTCCGCCCGTCGGCAGCACGTGGTTGGAGCCCGCGATGTAGTCGCCGAGCGGCACGGGGCTGTACGGGCCGACGAAGATCGCGCCCGCGTTCCTGACGCGCGAGGCGACGGTCGGGGCGTCGTCCGTCTGCACCTCGAGGTGCTCGGCCCCGTAGGCGTCCGCCACCGCGATCAGATCCTGAACCGTGTCGACGAGCACGACGCCCGATTGCGTGCCCGTCAGCGCCTGCCGCACGCGCTCCGCGTTCGGCGTCGCCGCCGCCCGCGCGGCCACGGCGCGGTCCACGGCCGCCGCCAGCTCGGGCGAAGTCGTCACCAGCACGGAACCGGCCAGCGGGTCGTGCTCGGCCTGCGAGACCAGGTCGGCGGCGACGAACTCGGGGTTGGCCCCGGCGTCGGCCAGCACCATGATCTCCGTCGGGCCCGCCTCGGCGTCAATGCCGACCAGTCCCCGCACGAGCCGCTTGGCCGCGGCCACGTACACGTTGCCCGGCCCCGTCACGACGTCGACGGGCGCGCACGCCGCGCCCCCGTCATCGCCGGCCGCGCCGTAGGCGAACAGCGCGATCGCCTGCGCTCCGCCGGCCGCGTACACCTCCGTGACGCCGAGCAGGCCGCAGGCCGCGAGGATCGTCGGGTGCGGCCAGCCGCCGAAGGCCGCCTGCGGCGGCGAGGCGAGCGCCAGCTCCTGGACGCCGGCCGCCTGGGCCGGGACCGCGTTCATGACGACGCTCGACGGGTAGACCGCGAGGCCCCCGGGCACGTACAGGCCGACGCGCCGCACCGGCATCCACCGCTGCGTCACGGTCCCGCCAGGCGCCACCGTCACCGTGCCGCCGAGCGGCACCTGCGCCTTGTGGACCAGGCGCGTGCGGCGGATCGCCTCCTCGAGGCCGGCCCGCACGTCGCGGTCGAGCCCATCAACCGCGCGGTCGATGACGTCCTGCGGCACGCGCAGCGCCGGCGGGCGCACATTGTCGAACTTCTCCCCCAGGTCCAGGACCGCGGCCGCGCCGCGCTCCCTCACCTCTCTGAGGATCGGCTCAACGCTGGCCGTGGCCTTCGCGACGTCCACCTGGGCCCGGGGCAGCAGCGCGCCCACCCGGGCCGGGTCGACGGGCTTTCCACGCAAGTCAATGACCTTAAGCACGCGTAAACCCTACCCGGCCGCCTTCCTGGAACGCGGCGGGGCCGCGGGCCCGGACACCAGATCCGGACCCGCGGCCCCGCCATGTGGTTGTTCCCGATCAGCCGGGATCATCCGTCCCGGCCGGGGCCTCAGCCCTTGATCGCCTTGGCCGCGGACGCCCGCGCCACGGTGGCGTAGCCGGCCAGCTTGCCGGTCACGGTCACCTTCACGGACTGCCCGGCGTCGGCCGCGGCCACCTGGTAGGACGCGCCGGTACCGGTCTGGACGACGGCGCCGCCCACGGTCCACTTGTACGTGAACGTGGTCCCGTCGGTCCAGCTGCCGGGCACGGCCGTCAACGTGGCGCCGGCCTTGGCCGTGCCCTTGATGGTCGGCTTGGCCGTCTTCGCGACCTTCGCGGTCTGGTTCGAGACCAGCGTCACGGAGGTGGCGTCATCGGACGCGACGATCCTCACGCGGACGCGCTCGCCGACATCGGACGTGCGCACCTTGTACGTCGAGGTGGCGACGCCCGAGACGAACGTGCCGCCCACGTACCAGCGGTAGGACAGCGCGACACCGGGCTGCGCGGTGACGGCCGGGGCCGTCAGCGTGTAGCCGGTGGCCGCCTTGCCCTTGAACGCCTTCGTGCCCGCGAACGCCGCGATCTGACCGGTCGGCGCGGGATCCGTGGTCGGGTCCGTCGCCGGCGTGGTCGGGTCGGTGGTCGGGTCCGTCGATGGCGTCGGCGTCACGGTGCCGTTCGTCGGGCCGCCGGGCCGGAAGGCGACGTACTTGACGAAGTAGTCGGCCATCTGGCGCCAGACGTCCCAGCAGTGCACGCCGTTCACCATGTGCAGGACGGTCGGAACGCCGTCGTCCGCGTAGGCCTGCGCGGCCGGCGCGGCGTCCTTCTGGATCGTGCCGAGCGGATCCTGGTTGCCGGCGCCGATCATCAGGCCCTTGACGCCCTTCAGCGCCTGGAGCTGCGCGGCCGAAAGGCCGGTCGGCACGGAGGCGCCGGACCACAGCCCGTAGTAGCCGAACAGGTCGGTGTAGCCCTGGATCAGCGTGGTGCCGGCCATGGCGCCCATCGACAGGCCCGCGAACGCCCGCTCGTCCTTCGACGGGGAGACGTTGAAGTGGGACTCGATGGCCGGGATCAGGCTGCCGCCGAGCTCCTCGCCGACGGCGCCGGAGCCGCCGTTGGCCATGTTAATGTTCGGCATGACGATGACCATGTCGCTGGCGTTGCCGGCCTGGATCTCGTTCTCGACGATGTTCTGGGCGACGCCCTGCGTGGCCCAGTCCGTGTCGTCGCCGCCGCCGCCGTGCGAGATGTACAGCGTCGGGTAGCCCTCGGCGCGCGTGCCGTCGTAGTCCGGAGGCAGCCAGACCGTCGCGTAGCGCGTGGCCTGGTCGTTCTTCGAGTAGTAGGCGAACGTTTGGAGGGTGCCGGCCTCGGCCGCCGGCAGCGGCGCCTGGTAGGCGGCGTCGTAGGTCGGGAAGGCGGAGGATTCGGGCACGTAGATCTGGCTGTTGGCCTGCTGGCCCGCGCCGGCCGCGATCTCGGCCGCGGTGTTGCTCCACGGCAGGTTCTGCGGGTCAGGCGTGGACGTCGTGGCGCAGGAGCCGTCGGAGCACGAGTACGTGAACGAATAGTTGAACGTCCCGGCCGGCAGCGGCGTGGTCCAGGACCAGACGCCGTCGGAGCCCTGGGTCATCGGGTTGGAGACGCCGAAGTTGTAGGCGTCGCCCGGGGCCCAGCTCGCGCCCGTGTGGGTGGAGGTGAACTTGCCGTTGGCGTCAGGGGTCGAGAAGCCCCAGTCGCCGGAGATCGACACGGAGTCCGCGCCGGCCGGCGCCTGGAAGCGGAACGTCACCGAGTAGCCCGTCGGGGCCTGGCCCGTGTACGTGACGGCCGGGCCGAGGTCCAGCGGGTTCGGGTTCGGGGCCGCCTGCGGCTTGAACGCGATGTTGCGGATGAAGTAGTCGGCCAGGTGCCGCCACACGTCCCAGCAGTGCACGCCGTCCATGTAGTCGGTGGTCACCTGGAGTCCGAGCGAGCGGTAGTAGTT
>JAISIU010000094.1 GCA_031261885.1 Bifidobacteriaceae bacterium | reverse complement strand
GGCGTCACGGCCGTCGGCCTGGCCGCCATCGTGCTCGGCTCCGCCTGGATCGCCGCCCGGCCGCAGCAGGCCAAGGCGACCACCGAGCGGCTGCAACAACGCGACATCGTGCTCTGCCTCGACGTCTCGAACTCGATGCTGTCGCTCGACGGCGACATGGCGCGCAAGTTCAACGAACTGGCCGACCAGCTGAAGGGCGTGCGCATCGGCATCGCCCTGTTCAACGAGGTGACGAGCACGGTCCTGCCGCTGACCGACGACCAATCGGCCGTCACGGCGGAGCTCGACCTCATCGAGAAAGCCACGAACGGCCAATACGGCTCCGACACCTCGAACGCCACCGGGCTGCTCGCCCAACTGCTCGCGCCGACCATCTCGTCGGGGACCGCCGGGTCGCTGATCGGCGACGGCGTCGCCTCCTGCTCCATGCTGTTCGACGGCCAGAGCTCCGCGCGGTCCCGCACGATGGTGCTCGCCACCGACAACGAACCCGACGGCCAGGTGGTGCTCGACCTCCCGCAGGCCACGCAGGTGCTGAAGGCGAAGAAGATCACGCTCGACGGGCTCTACTCGCCGCCCAACTACATGTTCCAATCCGGGATCGACCCGGCCACCGCGAAGGCCGAGTTCCAACAGTGCGCCACCTCGACGGGCGGACTGTTCACGACCCTGTCCGACTCGGGCTCGGTCTCCCAATTCGTCCAGGCGATCACCTCGGCCAGCAGTGGCGACGTGCGCGTCACGCACGCGGTCCGCGTCTCCGACCGGAGCGGCCTCGCGCCGCTCGCCGTGCTGCTCGGGGCCCTGCTGCTCGCGGTCGGGGTGTGGAGGACCAAAGCATGAACCTCCAGCCTTTCGTCTCGGCCGCCATCGCCGTGGCCCTCGCCGCCGTGGCGCTCGCCGTCGTCGTGGTCGCCGCCGTGCGCGCCTGGCGCACGCGCGGGGCCGGGGCCGGCCGGCCGGCCGCCGTCCGGTTCCCGACGGCCCGGTGGGCGGCCACGTGGGTGCGGCGCGGCGTCATCGTGCTCGTGGCGCTCGCGATCGTGCTCGGCCCGGCCACGCTCGTGCCGTCCGGCGCCAAGGGCGTCTCGAACACCGAGGTCTACTTCGTCGTCGACCGCACGGCCTCGATGGGCGCGCTCGACTTCGGCGACGGCGGCACCCGCCTGGCCGGCGTCGCCCATGACATCGAGACGCTGCTCGGCAAGCTGCCGGGCTGCCGCTACTCGATCCTCTCCTACACGGGCTCGGCCCAGCTGTCGCTGCCGCTGACCGACGACCAGTCCGCGGTCGAGACCTGGGCCAGGACGCTCTACCCCGAGATGTCCACGAAGTCGGACGGCTCGTCGCTGGCACGCCCGCACGACCTGCTGCTGGCCGCCCTCCAAGCCGCGAAGAAGACCCGGCCCCAGGACCGCCGCTACGTCTTCTTCATGTCGGACGGCGAGGCGACAGCCGACACCTCCGGGCTCGGGCTCTACTGGGGCACGAGCTCGGCCAACCAGGACTATGCCGACGTCCGCGCCTACGCCAACGGCGGCGCCGTGCTCGGGTACGGCACCACGGCCGGCGCGCGCATGCTGGCCTACGACGGCAGCGGCGCCTGGGCCGGGCTGGGCCTCACGGGCGCGAGCCCCTCGCCCACCCCCACGCCCACGGGGACGACGACGGGCTCCCAGCAGTACGTCATCGACGACACGACCGGCCAGCCGGCCGTCTCGAAGCTCGACCCGGACGCCCTGTCCACGCTCGCCTCCCAGCTCGGCGTCCCCTACATCCACCGCACCGGACCGGACGACATGAAATGGATGCCGAAGGCCGACATCGACTACGCGCTCGTCACCCAGGAGACCAAGGGCCAGGAACTCCGGCCCCTGATCTGGCCGCTCGGCTGGCTGCTGGCCGCCCTCGCCGCCTGGGAGGGCTGGGAGCTGCTGGCCCGCTCCCGCCGCCGGCGTCCGCTCCCGCCGGCCGAGGCCCCGACGGGAGGCGCCCGATGAACCGCCGTCTGATCCGCGTGGCGGCCGGCGTGGCCGCCGTGATCCTGGCCGTGGCCGGCGCGTTCTGCCTGTCCCGGCCCGTCGGCTACGCGCTCGGCGCGCACCAGTTCGGCGCCCAGCGCTACGAGGCGGCGGCCGGACGATTCGGCGCCGTCGAGAACCCGGCCATCGCGCAGAAGGACATCGCGCCGTACAACCGCGGCACGGCCCAGCTGGCGGGCCGCGAGTACCGGGCCGCCGTCCAGTCGCTGAAACGCGCGCTCAAATACACGACGGCGAAGCACCGCTGCCCGATCTCCACGAACCTCGCGCTCGCGCTGTCCGGCACGAGGGCGTTCGACGAGGCCGAGTCCGTGGTCAAAGCCTCGACGTGCTCCGACCAGCAGAAACAGCAGCTGCGAAACGAAATCGAGCGGCAACGGAGCCAGAGCCCGTCGCCGAACCCGTCCGGCTCGGGGTCGGGCTCCGGGTCCGCCTCCCCGAACCCGTCCGGTTCGGGCTCTGGGTCCGGCTCGGCAACGGCCTCCCCGAACCCGTCGGGTTCCGGTTCCGGCTCCGGCTCGCCCAGCCCGTCCGGTTCCGGCTCGGGTTCCGGGTCGGCATCGGCCTCCCCCAGCCCGTCCGGTTCCGGTTCCGGTTCCGGCTCACCCAGCCCGTCCCCGGGCGGGAGCGGCAGCGCCTCACCGAGTCCGCTGCCCTACCAGAGCGAGATGAACGAGCTGAAACAACGCAACCAGCAGGGCGGCGGCCAAGACCTGTACGGCGGGGGCGGCGGCTCCAACTGGTGAACGCCGCCCCGTGAGGGGTCTGTGAAGATCGCCACTTCCCGGTGGGCGGCCCTTACCGCGCGTCCGCGCGGGCGGATAATGTGAGAAAAGCCGCTCCCCGCGGGACCGCTGTGCCCTGACGCGCCGGGGCCGGCCCCGCTGATCCGTCGCTTCCAATCCTCAGGAGTCCTGTTGTCTTCGCTGTTGTGGTCGCTTGGGCGGTGGGCGGTCCGCCGCCGCCGGTTCGTCGTGGTCGGCTGGCTCGTGCTGATCGCGGTGATCGGCGGGCTCGGCATGACGTTCAACCAGGGTCTCAACAACGACGTCACGATCCCGGGCACCGAATCGACCATCGCGATGGGCCGCCTCGCGGCCACGTTCCCGCAATCGGTCGAAAGCTCCGCCCAGGTGCTCGTCGTCGTGCCGAAGGGCGAGACCATCAAGGGCACGCCGGCCGTCCAACAGGCCATCGAACAGTCCATCAAACGCTTCGAGAAACTGGACCAGGTCGACACCGTCACCTCCCCGTACCAGTCCACGGCCGGGGCCTCGATCAACAAGGCCGGCGACGCGACCATCCTCACGGTCAACATGAACGCCCAGTCCGTCTCGATCACGGACCAGACCAAGGACCAGCTCCAAAGCGAGACGGACCGGCTCGGGGCCGCGCTGCCCAAGGGCTCCGAGGCGTCGCTCGGCGGCACGCTGTTCGCCGACGAGTTCCCCACGCTCGGCGCCTCCGAGGGCGGCGGCCTGGTCCTCGCGCTCGTCATCCTCGTCATCACGCTCGGCTCCCTCGTCGCGGCCGGGCTGCCGATCCTCAACGCCGTCGCCGGGGTCGGCGTCACGATGGGCCTCGTCTACCTGTCCACGAACCTGTTCACGGTCAACGCCACGACCCCGCTGCTCGCGATCATGCTCGGCCTGGCCGTCGGCCTCGACTACTCGCTGTTCATCACCTCGCGCCACCGCGACCAGCTGGCCGCGGGCGCCGACCCGGCCGAATCGGTCGCCACGGCCGTCGCGACCGGCGGCAGCGCGGTCGTCTTCGCCGGCTCCACGGTCATCATCGCGCTGCTCGGCCTCTCGGTGGCCGGCATCGGCTTCCTCACGGTCATGGGCGCGGCCGCCGCGCTCGGCGTCTTCCTCGCCGTCGCCGCCTCCCTCACGCTGCTGCCGGCCCTGCTCGGCATGTGCGGGCAGCGGCTGCGCCCGCGCCGCGCCCGCCGCGTCGCGGCCGGGGAGCGGCGCGCCGCCACGGTCCAGGCGAAGGTCCAGGCCAAGAAGGACCGCCGGGACTCTCGCCGTCAAAAAACGTCCGATGCCGGTCGGTCCGTTTCCCGCCCGGCCGCCGGGCCGGCATCGTCCCCGGCCACCGCACCCGCCGACGCCGAACCCCACACCCGCGGCCAGCGTTTCTTCGCCGGGTGGGTCCGCACCGTGACGCGCCGCCCGGCCATCACGATCGCGGCCGTCGTCGTCGTCCTCCTGTTCGTCGCCTGGCCCGCGCTGGGACTCAGGCTCTGCCTGCCGGACGCCGGGCAGATGCCGAAGGGCTCGGGCGCGCGCGTCACGTACGACCGCATCGCCCAGGAGTTCGGTGAGGGTTTCAACGGCCCGCTCATCGTCGAGGGCTCGATCGTCACCTCGAACGACCCGATCACGCTGATGAACCAGATCGGCGCGGAGATCAAGAAACTGCCCGGCGTCGCGGACGTGCCGCTGGCCACGCCGAACCAGACGGGCGACACCGGGATCGTCCAGGTCATCCCCGAGGGCGGCCCCGACTCGGTCCAGACCGAGAA
>JAISIU010000051.1 GCA_031261885.1 Bifidobacteriaceae bacterium | reverse complement strand
TGTAGTTGTATTCCTCGATCGTGATCGAGCCGTCGGCGTGGACGGCCGTGACGATCGCGACGTGCCCGTAGCCGCCGCCGTGGTCCGAACCCCACCAGGCGACCGAGCCGAGCTTCGGGGTGTTGTCGCCCTTGAAGTACTGCGCCCATTGGACGGCGTTGCCGCCGTTCGGGGTCATCGAATTGTGCGTGTACTTCCACGGGCTGTGCGTGTAGCCGGCGTACTCGTTGAGCCGCCAGGCGACGAAGTCGGTGCAGTTGCGCGGCGCGTAGCCGAGCGGTGAGCCCCAGCCGAACGGGTAGTCGTCGCCGCGGGAGATGTCGCCGCGCCCGGCGCGGCTCCACAGGACCTTGCCGTCCGCGACGACGCGGACGTCGCCGGTGTCCGTGAGCTTCAGCTGGGCGCCGGGCGTGGTGGTCTTGGTCTGCCAGACCGTTTCCGTGTCCGTGCCGAAGGTCAGGTTCCCGTTCGTCCCCATGACGAGCTGGGCGCCCTTGACGGCGGTGTCGGTCGGCGACCAGATGACGTTGCCGACGGCGTCCTTGAGCTGGAGTTCGCCGGTCTTCGTGACGACGAGGACGTAGCCGCCCGTGTCGTTGTCGAGTTCCTCGCCGGCCACGAGGGAGTCGCCGGGGGCGAGCGCCACCGGGTGGGCGCGCGTGGTGACGGTGGCCGTGGCGACGAGCTCGGGCTTGAGGCCGGAGCGTTGGAGGAACACGGCGTACGTGTACTGGGTGTCGGGCTGCAGCCCGGAGTCGAGAACGCTCGTGGCGGTCGGGGAGGCGACGGTGACGCGTGTGCCGTCCTTGACCGTGGCCGCGGCCGCCTTGCCGGGGGTGCGGCGGATGAGGACGCGGTCCTTGACCGTGGCCTTGTACCCGTTCGGGAACGCCCACTTGAGCTTGATCGAGGTGGTGCCGCGTTCGGAGACCTTGAGCGCGGAGTTCGAGGTGACGACCGCGGCTTCCGCCATGGCGGTGCGCGCGTAGTAGCGGGATGCCTCGGTGGTGGCCGAGACCGTGCGTTGGGTGACGAGTTCGACGGTCTCGCGCAGCGGGGTCAGGGCGTTGACGTCCTCGGCGGCCGAGGTGGCCGGCAGGTGGGCCGGGACCACGGCGTAGACGAGGGAGGCGGCGGCGGCGAGGCCGGCGGCGGCCGTGAGCGGCTTCATGGCCTTGCGGGCGAACAACCCGACGGCGTCGATGACCTCACCGTCCGGGGACGGCCGGCTGGCCGTGGCCTCGGACAGTTTGCGCCGACCGGCCGTGATGAGCCGCTTCGGGTGGGCGGCGCGGGCCCAGGCGGGAAGTTTGTCCGGCGGGGTGACGAGCTCGGGGGCTTCCGGCAGGCCGGGCGCGGCGGCCTGGGCGCGCAGCGCGGCGCGGGTCAGCGGGATGACGTCCGCGAGCGGCCCGCTGGGAGCGGCGCCCACGGGGCCGGCGAACGGCAGGACATTGGTGTCCTGGGTGGCCGGTTCGACGGTCGCGACGATCGCGGGGAACGTTTGGGTGGGCTGGTCGTAGTCGAGCGCGAGGGCCGGGCGGGCGCCCTCGACCACGGCGGCCGCGGGAGCCGACTGGGGGGTGGGAGCCGCCGGCGAAGCGGGAAGGATGGACGATGCCGGGGCGGGCGCCGTCGGGTTGGTGACGCTCGATGCCGGCGTGCGGCGGGGTTCGGCGTCCGCGACGACGGGCAGCTGGGTGGTGGACGGGGCTTCGGCGAGAACCCTGACCTGCGGCGTGAGCGCGGCGGAGGGCCCGGATGCGTGGCGGCCGGGTTGGCGGACCATCGGGGTCGGCGCGGACGCGGCCGGGGTCGGTGCGGACGGCGCGGGTTCTACGACTTGAAGTTCGAGCCGGTTGCGGACGGCTGGTGCGGCGTCGAGAGGAGCGGTCGCGGCGTGACGGCCGAGGCGCGTGGGGTCGCTGACGGCGCCCCTGGCGGCGGCCCGGCTGGCGGGCACGGCGCGGGGCGGTTCGGTGACGGAGCCTCCGCGCGCCCGGCCCTGTTGGGCGAGGCGCGCTTCGCGGATGGCCCGCCGCGTCAACGGAGCGGAACGCGGCGTGTCGGCACTCACATAACCCCCACATAGTCGGCAACTGTGGCCTCGCCCGACGGCGTCCCGTGGGCCACAGGCCGAATCCGGCTCCACCGGGAGCCGGGACTCAAGGCTGTCGGGGGTGGACGCTCGCCCAACCCCGGGGACGCTTGAGGCGATACAAGCGAGTGTAGTGCGCGTTCAGCCGACGGTAAAAGACGCGCGGGCGATTCCGCGCGGCCTTCACGCCTCCTTCACAATTTCGCTCCGGGAATATTTGACTGTCGGCGCGCCTTAGTAAGGGGAACCATCACCAGACCGAACGATCCGTTTGGAGCTCCGTTGACTATTGACCATGACCCCATTTCCTGTCCCGCCCAACAGGCGACCTCCGGCGGCGCCGCTGCCGACAGCCGCTGCGACGGCTGCCGCGGCCACAGCGGGGGCTGCTGCTCGAGGCGCGGCCGGGCCGCGCGCGTTGGCGCCGCTCTGCTCGGCGCGGTAGTCGCGGCCGCGCTGGCCGTCCCGCTCCTGACCGCCCCGCCCGCGCCGCCGGCCCAGGCGGACGCGACGCCGGCCGCTCCCGTGCCGTGCAAAAACGTCGAGGCCGACGCCTGGGGCTCGCATAGCGACATGTGCGTCGATTCCGCTGGCATTCACTACTGGCTGGATAACACTGCTTCGGATCCCAGTTCCTGGCAGGCGGCGATCGTAGCGCCGTCCGGCTCGATGCCGCACCCAGACTTCGACCGGACCGGTGGTGTCGCGACGATCCCCGCCGCGGTCCAGCACAACGGCGTCGATTGGCCAGTGACCGGCATCAGGGCCCACGCGTTCGACACCGTGGATGACGACAAGATGAAGACGCTGGACTTGAGCGGTGCCACGAACTTGCGCAGCATCGGCGACGGCGCGTTTACCGGGGCCTGGTACAACGACCATGGCGGCCTGACCGAGATCAAGTGGCCAGCGTCGCTGACCGGGGATCTCTCGATCGGCGACCAAGCCTTTTTCGGAAACCGATACCTGAAGACCCTGAGCATCCCCGCGTACGTCACGAGCATCGGCGATCAAGCCTTCAACGTGGCTGGATCGTCTGTGGGGGAAGCGTTGCAGACGCTTGAGTTCGAGGAACCGCGCGACAAACCGCTGACGGTCGGCGGTGGCGCGTTCCGGGGAGGGGCGGCCACCGAGCTGACCTTGCCGGCGGAGGTCGTCGGGATCGACTACGGAGCCTTCGCGGGCTTCCCGAACCTCACACGCGTCACGTTCAAGGCCAAACCCAATGGTCCCGCCGTCGCGATCGGTGACTACGCGTTCCAGGATGACAACGACCTGAGCGAAGTCGTGATCCAGGATGCGGAGGGCGCGGGACCCATGACGATCGGCGACCAGACTTTCAAACAGACGGGGCTCACGACCGTGACACTGCCGGGTCGCGTCGCGTCAGTTGGCAATGAGGCGTTCGTCGGCCTGAAGACCGTCACCAACCTCGACATTCAGTCCCCGGGGCAGCCGCTGACCATCGGCGAGTCGGCTTTCCATAACACCGGGTTGACGGACGTGACGATCCCTTCGCGCGTCAGTTCCATCGGTGAAAACGCCTTCCAGCACGACCCCAGCGAAGTGAGCTCGGACGGGTCGCCCAAGGGCACGCCGCTCACGAGCCTGACGATCCAGGATGAGCCGGGCGCGCCCGACCTCGTGATCGGCGCGAGCGCCTTCTCCGGCACCGATCTGGCGACCGTCACACTGCCCGGGCGTGTCACGGAGGTTGATCAGGGAGCGTTTGCGGACAGCGCCAAGCTCAAGAGCTTGACAATCGAGCCGGTAGGCCGTCCGCTGACGGTCGGTATTTCCGCCTTCCAGAACACCAACCTGCGCTTCCTCGCAATTCCACCGCGCGTCACGGCGCTCGGGGAATCGGCGTTCTTCGACACGGAGGCCCTGAAGAGCCTCACGGTCGAGCCGCGTCAGGACGCCATCGGTCGGGGTGAGGCCCAGCCGCTGACCATCGGGCCGGACGCCTTCTTGTTCAGCGGCCTCAGGAGCGCGTCGCTTGGCGATGGGGTTGGCCGCGTCGGCATCGACGCGTTCCGAGGCAGCGAGCTGGCCCGTCTCGACATCGCCCCGCAAACCGGGGGCCTGACGATCGGCCCGGGCGCGTTCGCGCGCACCAACCTGAGCAGTGTCAGGATTCCCGACGGCGTGACGGCCATCAGCGCGAGCGACGCGGTCGAGGAGGCCGGCGGTTCGTCTGGAGCGGGCACGAGGCTCGGGGCTTTTGAGCAAATCAACGGATTGGCCAAGGTCGACCTCACTGGCG
>JAISIU010000036.1 GCA_031261885.1 Bifidobacteriaceae bacterium | reverse complement strand
AGGATGGCCGCGTCCGGTGCCGGCTGTGCCCGCGCGGCTGCCGGCTGCGCGAGGGGCAGCGCGGTTTCTGCTTCGTGCGGCAGAACGTGGGCGGGCGGCTGCGGCTGACCACGTACGGGCGCAGCTCCGGTTTCCAAGTGGATCCGGTCGAGAAGAAGCCGCTGAACCATTTCCTGCCGGGCGCGGCCGTGCTGAGCTTCGGGACGGCCGGGTGCAACCTCGGGTGCCGGTTCTGCCAGAATTGGGAGATCTCGACGGCCACGAGCATGGACGCGCTCATGGACCGGGCCTCGCCGGCCCAGGTGGCGGAGGCGGCGGCGCGGCTCGGCTGCGACGCGGTCGCCTACACGTACAACGACCCGGTGATTTTCGCCGAGTACGCGATCGACGTGGCGGCCTGTTGCCGCGAGCATGGCATCCGGAACATCGCGGTCAGCGCCGGCTACGTGGAACCGGGGCCCGGGGCCGAGCTGTTCGGGGCGATGGACGCGGCGAACATCGACCTGAAGGCGTTCACGGACGGCTTCTACCGCAAGTTGACGGGTGGGCGGCTCGGCGTGGTCCAGGACACGCTGCGGTTCCTGGTCCATGAGACGGATTGCTGGACCGAGATCACGACCTTGCTGATCCCGGGCCTCAACGACTCCGACGCCGAGGTCGGGGCGCTGGCGGCTTGGGTGGCCTCCGAGCTGGGGCCCGATGTGCCCGTGCACTTCACGGCCTTCCACCCGGCCGCGCGGCTCAGGGACCGGCCGCCCACGCCCGTGGCGACGCTCAGGCGGGCGCGCCGCATCGCGCGGGACGAGGGCTTGCGCTTCGTCTACATCGGCAACGTGCCGGACCGGGCCGGTTCGACCACGTACTGCCCCGTCTGCGGCGCCCCGGTCGTGGAGCGCCGCGGCTACACGATCGTGGGCTACGCGCTGGACCCGGCGGGCCGCTGCGCGGCCTGCGGCGCGCCGGTGGCGGGCGTCTGGCCGGCGGCCGGCCCCGGATTGGACGCGGGCCTCGCGGGCCGCCCGGCCCCCGTCCGCCTGTAGCCCCTGACTCCGAAACGTGATGAACTACATCAAATTTGTAGTTTGACGTGTGGCCGACGCGCGAAACTACATGAAAACTTTAGTTCGGCGTGCGGCGTCGCTGCTGGAGCCGTTGGGTTTCAGCGTCTCCATTGGCGGGTGCTGGGGTCCCAGATGCCCGCTGCGGTGCCGTCCAGCAGTGGATCCACGAATCGCGCCATCAACTCCTTGGCCGTGTCAACTGGGTATGGTCCGGCGGGGGTGCCCTTCGCCATGCGTGTGTACCGTGCGCCCCAGGTTGGCGGAATCGTAAAGCGCTTTGGACACGTCACTTGACGCTTGCGGCATTCGCGCTGGACCGCTTCGCTGGCCGTGTCTGCTCGAACATTCTGCGTGACTGCGATGATCACGAGATCGACAAGGTCTTTTTCGCGGCTTGACGGCCGCCCGCCAGGGTACTCAATAATTGTGGCGCACACTTTGTCCGCAATTTGGCTTGACAGTGGATAGAGCCGATACGGGTAAGTGGCTAACTTTGGCAAATCAAGCCGGTTGGCCGGGTCGTTGGTGACAATATTGTCGGTTGCGCCCACGTGGATCGAGAGGTCCACCTTAATTGGGTCCAGCTCTTTGACGCCGAGGTAGGTGTCGAAGATCACACGGTAACCATCGGCGTATGGCTGGGTGTCATCATCAAGAATGGTGTGATGCGCGCGGTATTCGAAGCGAAAGAAGTCTCCAAGATCTGAGTGCGCCAGGCGGCGAAGCTCTTCCAGCGCTTGGTCTTTGCTCTGGAACCCGTCGCGGTACAGGTCTGCGTCGAGCGTGCGGCGCGCGTTCGGCAGCCTGGCGAGCATCCCGCTGCCGCCTTTGAGCACCCATTCATTGCTCTCTCCTTCTGCGAAGACCCGGCAGAGGAAACGGTCGTAGTAGGTCTGTCGAATGAGGTCAGCTACTTGGCGCGAGGGGTGCGCCTGATGCTCACGCTTGGCTGCATCTTTGATGGCCGCCTCAACCGCGCGCGCATTCGGGTATGGTTTAGGAATTTGCGTCATGGCTTGTCGTCTCCGGTTGTTGACCCTTTGATTTGCTTGGCAAGAGTCTCACGTGGTTGGTCGCTGATTCGTGCTGCGATGTCGCCGAACTGTTTCATGGCGGATTTCATCGTATGTGCTACAGAAAGTACGGATGAGTCTATCATGTTGCTCGCACCCTATTGGGGCGAATCGGCTGGGGCGGTTAAGCTCATTTCGGAAATCGTCTCACGAATGAACTGGTCGTAAAGAGGACCGTTCTTGAATTGGTCGATAAGCGAGCGAGCATCCAGGTGGGCGATTTGTTGGATGTTCGCCAAGAGAGCGTCACCGTCGTTTTTGTGGAAACCGTTACGGGCGGCGAGCGGGGCGAGCAGGTCGGCTGTGCGGGTGAGGTCGATGGATGGGGCGCCGGCGAGGATCTGCGCGACAGACGAGAGATCGGTGTGCTCGCGGATGAGGTCAGCGATGGTCTGCTCGGGCGTCGTGGTCGGCAGGCCTTGGCTGATCGTGACGCTGGCGGCGGGCAGTGTGGCTAGACGGAAACGGATCTCCGGCCGTTGTGTTTGGCGGCGTTGCGGGACTGCGAAGAGATACGGCTCGGGCACGAGGTCTCCCAGGCCGAGAAGATGCGACGCGGTGGCGCCGGCCGCGACGGCGTCGAAGGGCGTTCTGCTGATACGTTGCTCAGCTGTGAGGCTCGGGTTGATCGAGAGCCAGGCGGCGCGAATGGCGGCGAATCGGTCGAGCGGAACGGCGGCGTCGCGGTACACGCCGTGGCTGAGGCGTTCGAGTTGGCCGTCCTGCGCCAATCGTGACAGTTGGAGACGAGTCACACCGCATTGGTTGGCTTGAGCCGTGGTGACCATGCCCCACTGCGAGGCGGCGAGCTCGCTGAGCTTCAGTAGGGCATGTTTCATGTGCATGCTTGAAGTGTATCAAATAGATGATACAAAACAAGATACAGAGCACTATAAGAGGTGCTAACTGCCGAGTTGGGGGGTCTGGCGTCGTAGCGTTGGCGCGGCCTGCGCTTGGCTGACGCGGGGCCCGGGTCCCGGCGAGCTGCCGGGCCGGGCATGCGAGGATTAGGGGGACCCGCCCACCCGTGCGGGCGAAAGGACTGACAGCTCACATGGTCGCAACCCCGGGAACACCGGTTCCGAACACCCTGCTCGAACAGGCCCTCGCCCA
>JAISIU010000315.1 GCA_031261885.1 Bifidobacteriaceae bacterium | reverse complement strand
CGCTCCGCGATCGTCGCCCCCGACATCGCACCCCCTAGCGGCACGGTCCACGCCACCTTGCCACCGCCGTCCGGGCTCACACCCACCAATCCCTCAGCCGTGACCACGGCCAACCCATCCGGCGTCGGCACATCGGTCGCATCGGCGCCCACTCCGGCGATCGCCACACGCGCCACCACCTGACCGCTCGCCGCGTCGAGCCACACCACCCCGTCCGTCTCGACCACCGCGAACCGGGCCGGCACGCCCGACACCGCCGACACGGCCCCGACATCCACGATCCTGGCGCCATCCGCCGGCCGGTACGTCCACGTCACGGCACCGCCCGCGACGCCGTGGGCCGTGATCGACGCCGCTTCCCCACTCGCGGCGACGGCCACCACCTGCCCACCTGCCACCACCGGCCGGCGCCCACCCCCCAGGATGACCGGCGCGGTCCAGGCAGCTTTGTCCGCGCCCACCGTCCACAGCGTCAGCGCTTTTGCGCCACTCTGCGCGGCTGGTCCCGTCTCGAAGACCTGCCCGCCCGCCACGACGAATCCATAACCGGAACCGACAGCGGCAGTGTTACCCCCGAACCCGGCCGCCTTGCCACTCGCCAAATCGCGGTAGCCGCCATCGGTCCACACGTCAATGGCGCCGCCACCGGCATCGACCACCTCCTGCCCCGGCGACGCGCTCGCCGCCGCCTGCCACACCGGGTCGGCCAGGTGGTTGGAACGGTAAGCCTCGACCTGGCCACGGTCCGCCACACCCGTCACGCCCGCCGCCGTGCCGAGATACGTCCCGCCCGCACTCTCCCGCAGTTGGCTCACGGCCTGGCCGGTCGGACCGATCGTGGCCGTCTCCTGCCAGGCGCCTTGGGACTTCCCGGACTCGCACTTCAGCTGCACCACGGTCTCACCCGAACCGGCCACGTCCACGTCCTCCACGAACGCGAAGGCGGAGGCGCCACAGAAGTCGCGCGCCCGCGCCCGCCAGATGACATGGGCGTCGGCCAGCGAGACCTCGGCCAGCTCCGCGCTCTTCGCCCGGCCGCTCCTGAAATCGGCGGCCGTCGCGCTCGCGAAGGTCGTGCCGTACACGACGACGGAACCGGCCGCCGGACTCGGACCGACCTCGTAGTCGATCCACCCAGGCCCGAGCACGTCGTAGGCGCTGACGATCGCGCTCACGGACGGAACGCCCGGCGTCACGCTCCCGGCCAAAGTCGCCGCAGCGGACTTGGCGGAAACCGGCAGCACACTGGGCGACGGCGTCGGCAACGCGACGGGTTTCGAGCGATGGGATTCCAACGTCAAGACCGCGCCCACGGCCATCACGATGGCGACAATCGTGACGAGGATGGAGAACCCGGAGCCCGGCAGGCCGTTCCTGATCCGGTCCCACGGGCTCTGGCTGCGCGGCGGTTCCTCCACCGACGGCCTCGGCCCGGAAGACTCCCCCACCGCCGGCTGGGCCACACCGTAGGCCGTCCCTTGGGCTCCGTCCCCAAGCCCTTGCAGCGGACCGACCGTAGCATCCGAGAAGTCGCTGAACTCGCCGAGCAGGTCGTGGTCGACCACGTACTCCGCCACATGGTTCAGAACCGACCGGACCGTCGTGCCGTCGCCGAGCTTGTCGAGCTCCGAGGGGGTCGGGCCATCGTCCTCGACCGGGTGTTCCGCCGGCCCGCCCCGGCCCGCCGAGTTCTGGCCGGCTGGTCCAGCCGGTTCGGTCGGCGTGGCAGGTGTGGCCGGTGTGGTCGGGACAGCGGGCGCCGCCGGTTCATCGCAAGAGGCCGGGCGCTCCTGCGTCCCAGGCTCGGTGGGGTCATCGCTGGAGCTTGACGAAGACATGGGACCAAAGTACCGGTTTCATCGCCCGGCCTGGTCTCTTGCCCCCAACGATTCGGGTTAGCCCCTCCCCACTCGGCCCAACCGACCGGCATCGTGCGCTCCCGAAAGGCGGGCGACGGCATCGTGCGCCGCCACGGCCACCCCCGTCGCCGGGTTGGCCCGGAACGTTTCGCATGGCGTCCGATGCCGGCGGGTCGCTTTTACGGGGTCAGCTCGGCGATCGCGGTGAAACCCGCCTGGCCGTCCCCGGCGTCCGCGCCGCCGGGCGCCTCGAGGTAGAAGTCGACTCCCACGCGGGCCAGATAGGCGCCCGTCAACACGCCCGTCGTCCGCGTGGCCCGCCACACCGGGTCCAGACCGCCCTCGTCGAGCGCCGTCACGCCGTCGATCGTCCCGACCACGACGCCATCGACGGTCCCGTACGCGCTGGCCCGCGCGCCGGCCACCACACGCGTCCCGCCCGCCACAGCGCCGCTGGCCGGATTCAGCAGCCAGGCCGTGGTGCCGCACACCATCGCGATGCGGCTGCCCGCGGCCGCGACCGCCTCCAGGGCCACGGCCGCGCCGACCGGATGCTCCGCGGCGGTCTCACCCGAGCCGGTGCCGTCGCACCACCGGTTCCACAGCGCGCCGCCCGTCTCGAGGCTGAACGCGCTGACACCCTGCGTCCCGGACGTGCCGGGCTCGGTCCAGCCGATCGCGAGGGTCCACCCGACCACGGCCATGTGCGCCAGAGCGAAATCGTCGACCACGAACTGTTGCTTCCACGCCGGGGCGTCCTTCGACGGGTCCCAGCGGACCAGCTCGGCCGAACCCTCGCCGGACGGCGACGTCTCGAAAACCGCGCCATCAACGATCCGGTACGCCGCGCCCGGACTGTCCGGGAGGTCCGCCCCGAAACCAGCGGCCCGGCCCGTCGCCAGATCGCGGTAGCCGCCATCGGCCCACACGTAGGCCGGAACACCCGCGGCCGCCAGCACCAGGTCAGCCGGAGCCCCCGTGGCCGGCAGCGGCCCGGTCCACACGGCCTGGGACAGGTTCTCGGAACGGTAGCCGCCGACCGCGCCGGCCGTCCGCAGCGCGACCACGCCCGACGCCGCCCCGAGGTACGCGCCACCCGCCGGCACACGGCGGGACGACACGACGGCACCCGCCGGCCCGAGCACCACGACGGTCAGCGGCCGCCGGGCCACGTCTGGGCCCTCCGACTCGACGACCACCACGGTGTCCCCGGCGCCGTCCGCGTCCGCGCCGACGATCCTGGCGTATCGCGCTGGCACGAGCCCGCGGCCGGCGGCCACGGACCACAGCACGGATCCGTCGGCCAGCGACACGCACGCGAGGCGCGAGGACCTGGCGGTCCCGGCCTTGAACGCCGCCATGGGAGTCCCGGCCCTCGGCGAGGCGAACACGACGGCCCGGCCCGGTTCGGGCACCGCCGCCACGCGGTAGTCGTCCCAGCCGGCGCCGAGCGTGTCGAAGGCCGTCACGGGCGTGCCGACGCGCGGCGCGTCCGAGCCGCCGGAAAGACCCGGGGCGGGCGCCGCGGCGGCCGAGGCCCCGCCCGGCAGCGACACCTCCGGCCGGGCCGTCGTGAGCGGCCCGCTGGCCGTGGCCACGCCCGTGGCAAGCGGCGCGATCGACCGCGTGGCGCGCGCCGCCGCGCTGGCGGCGTCACCCCACTGCAGCCGGTGCTGCACGGGCACCACGAGGAGCGCCGCGGCCACGATAACGGCGGCCGCGATCAGCCAATGGCGACGGCGGCCCGGCCGTGGGGCGCGGGCGGAAGGATTGGGGCGAGAGGCAGGAGCCACGTCCCCAAGATAGCCCGGCGCGCTGGGAGCGGGCGGCCCACCGACTCGGCTCAGCCCCGCGTCACTTCGCTGTCAGTTCGCCGTCAGTTCACTGTCAGTTCGCGGAGCCGAACCACTTGCGGACCTGCTGGACAATGGCCTTGTCGAAGGCGTCGTCGGAGTGCCGGTCCTCCATCCACTGGAGGAACGAGCCGCCGGCCACCTTGTCGAGCTCCGCCCGGCAGGCCTCGGTCTCAGTCACGGCGTGGACCAGCAGCTGTTCGGCCTCGGCCGGGGTGTCGTAGAGGAACGGGTAGTCCGGCGGCACCAGCGCCCGGGCCCAGCCGTGGTTCGGCAGGATCCCGATCGCCCCGGAGATCATCGCCTCGACGTACTCCAGGCCGTAGGACTCCTGCTCCGAGGTCGCGAGGAACGCCGTCGTGTGGGCCAGCTGCTTCCAGTACTCGGAACGCGTCGGGGTCATCGGCCCGACCCACGCCCACCGCTGGCGGGCCAGCGCCATGGCCTGGGGCGAGACGAGGTCCTTCTCCGCGAGCCGCATCTCGACCCGGATCGGCGTGGTCTTCGCGACCCTCGACACGACGTCGACGAACACCTCCGGGTGTTTGCGCTCGGAGAGGTAGATGGCCGGGTACAGCACGACGGGCGTGCTCGGCTCCTCGCGCGGCTGCACGTACTCCAGCCGGATGCCGAGGTTGACCCAGGCCAGCTTCGCGCGCTCCGCCAGGTGTTGCGGCGTCAGCCGCTTGACGTAGGCCTGGATCTCGTTGGCCGTGCGCTCCGAGTTCGCGAACGTCGGGAACAGCGCGAAGCTCAGCGCGAGGAACGCCTGGTCGACGTCGCTCGTGATCGACGTCGTGTTCCACCACACGAAGTTCATGATCTTCGGGTTCTTCGTGTGCTGCTCCAGCTCGCGGTACACGGCGCCGGAGTCGATCACGTCCATGTTGATGACCAGCGTGTTGTCCGCGTCGACGAACTCCAGCGGCAACAGGTCGAACCCCTCGTAGCGGTGCGAGGCCGGTCCGATCAGCTCGGCGCCGTGGAACAGCCTCAGCATGCGGCGCACCAGCACGGTGCCGGCGTCGTGCGCGCCGACCGTGCCATCGGCGTCGATCCTCAGCCCTGAGTATTTGACCGCGATTTTCATGGGATCCATCCCTTCGTTGGGCGACCGTCGGTTT
>JAISIU010000277.1 GCA_031261885.1 Bifidobacteriaceae bacterium | reverse complement strand
GCGCTGTTCCTGGCGAACGGGCAGCGGATCGCGGCCGGACACCGGTGGGTCTGGCCCTCGGATAGGCAGCGGTGGGCCGACGACGTCGCGCGCTGCGTCCGGCTGAGACAGCCCGCCAGGCTAATCCAAAACCTGGCGGCGAGCCTGGATGGAGGCAGGGTATGACGGCGGAGCCAAGACGCAGCGCGGTCCCGCCTGAGTGGTTGGACGTACCGTCCGGTGCCCTGGCGGCGGACGCGATCGAGGCGGTGTCCTCTCCGGTGTTCCGCAAACGCAGCGCCATGCTCAGTGGCGTCAAGCCCAAGGGCGTCGACCGAGCGTTGGCCCGCTTGCGCGCGCGCTTACCGCAGCTGGTGTACGGCGACGCCTACCTGGAGGGCAACACCTATACGGAGCCCGAGGTCAGGACGTTGCTGGACGGCGAAGCCGTGGGTGGCAAAGATGCGGCCGACACGCGCCAGGTAATGGCGTTGTCGGAGGCCTCGGCGCTCGTGGCGAGAGTGGCCCACATCGGCCCGGTCGAGCCGACGCGCGAGTTGTCGGTCCGGCTCAACGAACTTGTGGCCGGCCAGGAGGCGCTGTGGGTCGGTGGTTTGCGCGGCGAATGGTCCGGTCTGCCTGACCCGGAGGCGCGAGTCACGGTGAACGTGATGGGTGACGAGTTCCGCTCGCCTCGCGCCGGTGACGTCGCCGCATTGCTGGAGACAGACCGTGCGGCCGTGGCGGCCATCGCACACCCGGTGCTGCGTGGGGCCACGTGGGCCGCGTTCGGCGCCTATCACCAGTACTTCTACGACGGAAACAAGCGGACGGCCCGGTACGTGATGAACGCTGTGCTCGTTTCCCACGGTTACGACGCAATTCTCATCCCAGCTGCGGCCAAGACCAGCTATGAGGCGGCCCTGGCCGCGATGTACCGCAGCGGGGACCTAGGCCCGTACGTCGACTTCCTGATTGCCCAGTACCAGGACTGAGCCGCACACCACCCGGCTTGACAGGGGCTCGTACACTTAGAAGGTTGTCAGCAGGCGCCGATCCGGCCATCACCGGGGAGCCTTCCGGAAGAACGGGCGCATCCCGCCCCACTAGAACCGGACCCGCGGGCCAGGGCTGGCCGGCCCAACCCAACGAAGCGGCCACGCGCCGCCCGTAGCGCACGGTGCGCCGCCCACGCGGCCGCACCGAACGTCATCGGGCAACCCCGTGTGGCAAGCGAGGTGGTACCGCGGCATCCGCCGTCCTCGCACCGGCCCGGGCGGGCAGCCCAGGCCACACCCGAACCGCACCCGAATGCGCAAGGAGCCGCGAACCACATGGCCTACCCGCTGCACCGCCCCGACCAGGGCGTCAACCCCTCCCCGGACTTCCCGGCCCTCGAACGCCAAACCCTGGCCTACTGGGACCAGGACGGGACCTTCCAGGCCTCCGTCGACGCCCGCCCCACGGGCCGCCACTCCGACAACGAGTTCGTGTTCTACGACGGCCCGCCCTTCGCCAACGGCCTGCCCCACTACGGCCACCTGCTGACCGGCTACGTCAAGGACATCGTGCCCCGCTACGAGACCATGCGCGGCAAGCACGTCGAACGCCGCTTCGGCTGGGACTGCCACGGCCTGCCCGCGGAGCTGGAGGCGGAACGCGAGCTCGGCATCAAGGACAAGTCGGAGATCGACCAGATGGGCGTCGAGGCGTTCAACGCCGCCTGCCGCTCCTCCGTGCTGCGCTACACGCGCGAATGGCGCGACTACGTGACGCGCCAGGCCCGCTGGGTGTCGTTCGACCACGACTACAAGACCCTGGACCTCACCTACATGGAATCGGTCATCTGGGCGTTCAAGACCCTGTGGGACAAGGGCTACGTCTACGAGGGCTACCGCACGCTGTGGTACTGCTTCCGCTGCGGCACGCCGCTCTCGGCCTCGGAGACCAAGCAGGACGACGCCTACCGCACGCGGCAGGACACGGCCGTGACCGTCGCGTTCAAGCTGACCGGGGAACGCCGGGAAGTCGCCAAATCGTACGGGTCCGATGACGGCACGTTGCCCGATGCCGCACAGTTCCGCGGGGTGGAGGCCCTCGCCTGGACCACGACGCCGTGGACCGTGCCGTCCAACCTGGCGCTCGCCGTCAACCCGGACGTCGACTACGTCATCGTCCGCCCCGAGACGATGCCGGGTTCCCGCGTCCTGATGGCGGAGGCCCGCCTCGGCGCGTACGCGCGTGAGCTGGGCGAGAACCCGCCCGTGGAGGCCCGTTTCAAGGGCCGCGACCTGGCCGGCCTCGTCTACCAGCCGCCGTTGGACTACTTCAAGGACCAGGAGCACGCCTTCCGCATCCTGCTGGCCGACTACGTGACCACCGAGGACGGCACCGGCGTGGTCCACCAGGCCCCCTACGGCGAGGAGGACCAGATGGTGCTCGAGGGCGCCGGGATCGACCTCGTCACCCCGGTGGGCCCGGACGGCCGCTTCGACGCCGAGGTCCCCGACGTCCAGGGCCTCACGGTGTTCGAGGCCAACA
>JAISIU010000275.1 GCA_031261885.1 Bifidobacteriaceae bacterium | reverse complement strand
GCGTCCTTGGCCCAATCCTTCAGGGCCTGGCCGCGCAGCTCGCGCCCGCCGACCTTGGCGGACACCTCGCGGACGTTGCCCTTCGAGTCGATGAGCCCGAGGTCCTTCATGGCCTGGGCGGCCGCTTGGGCCTGAGCCGGGCTGTCGGCCACGCCAGCCAGCTCGTCGGCCACTTTCTGGACGCCGGCCGTCGCGGCGGACGCCGCCTGGGCGTTCAGGCCGACCCCGGTCAGGGCCATCGCGGCCCCGGCCACCACGGCGACGAGTCGCCCGAACCGGTGCCGCCGCGCAGCGCTGCCCCGTTCGGGGATCGTGCTGGCCGAGCGAGCCGATGACATTGCGGAACGTTGATGGGTATGCGCTGTGAACATGTGAGGGTTCCTTGGTGGGACGTCAAGAGACGGATCAGGGGAGGGGATGCGGTGATGCCGAGTTCGGCGCGGAACAAAGGAGCGCGACGGGTCAGGGGCATGGGGCCGCCGGCGGCGGCGCCCCCCAGAGCGTGGGGGGGGCGCCGCCATCGGCATGGTCAGGGCGGTGGTGGGGTTTCAGGTTTGGGACGGCGGGGCGGGGGCGGTGGGGCTGGTCCGGTGGTTACTTCTTCCAGCCGGCGTACAGGGTCATCGATTTCTTGATCTTCTTGTGGAAGTTGTACTTGTGGGTGCAGGCCTTGTTCGTGTACCAGCCCTTGAAGCTAAAGCCCTTGGCGTGAGGCGCCTTGGGTTTGTGCAACTTGGCGCCGACCTTGACGGCCTTGGCCTTCGGCAGACCCTTGGCCTTGACCCCATGCTGCGCCGACTTGAACTTGACCTGCACCTTCATACGCACGTTCGTGATCGCCGAGGGCACCGACGCCGCGATCCCCGCCAACACGCGCCTGAGCTGCAACTGGTACTTCTTCCCGGGCTTGAGGTGCCGGAACGTCGGCGAGTACTGCCACGCCGACCACGTCGACGTGCCTTTGACCCGGATCCGGTACTGGATCTGGGAGGCACTACGCGGCGGGTGCACCTTCAGAGCCGTCGCCGAAATCTTCACCAACACCGGCGACGTGGTCGGCGCACTCAACGTCTCCGGCAATGCCGAGCCTGGCGTCCGGTACGCGTTGCCGCCGCCCGCGGTCGAACCACCCGGACTGGAACCACCCGAACCGGAACCACCTGAACCGGAACCACCCGAACCGGAACCACCCGGCGTCGGCACACTGCCACCCTCGTAGGCGGCGTCAGTGGTGTCCGACACCGCCACCGTGTAGGTGGCCGTATCGCCCGACGCCGCGGTGACGGCGACCTGGACATTGGTCACCATCGTTTCGCCAGATTTGGCGGACTGGGTCAGCGGGACAGTCGTGGCGACCGTACCGGTGCCGGAGGCGAGCGACTTCCCGTCGGCACTGACTCGGACGGTGGCCGCCGGGTCGGCCGCCGCGGCCGTCACGAGCGTGGACGCCAGGTTGGTCGCAGTGCCTTGGTAATCACTCTGGCCCTGGGCCAGGGCCACTCCGGTGACGCCGCTGAGCCGCAGCGAAGCCAGTTCGGTGCCGGCGACGGCACTGCCCTCGAAGTACGTGGCGACGGCGCGCGCACCGGTCTTCGCGAACTTGACGGTCAGATGGGCCGTGCCCTCGCCCGGCTGCTCCAACAGGTCGGCAGTGCCGGTGATGGCCGCCTTCGTCGCGATCGGATCGCCCTTCGCATCAAGCAATGTGACCATGACGTTGCCGTTCGACGACGGCTGCAACGAGAGATTCTCGACGTCCAGCGTCACGACCGAACCGGTCCCGCCCGTGTTGTCGAGCTCCGATGTCACGACGTGCGTCGCCCCGTCGTTCTGCGCGATCAGGCTCGGGAAGCTGACCGAGGCATAGTTGTTGTCCTCGTTGACCTCGCCGAGTTTCTCGCCCGCGGCGTTGTCGACGGCCGCGGTCACAGCCAGGTCGACGCCGGACGCCGGCACCTCGGTTTGACCGAGCTTGTTCGTCACGTACCCAGCGAGGTCGAACGGAACGAGCGCCGTGTAAACGCCCTGGTCGATCTTTGCCAGATCGGCGTCGTCCGAGATCGTCACCGGCGCGATGGGCGGGTCGGCGGCACCGGCCTGGTCCGTTGCGACGCCGGAGGTGTCCTGGAAGCTCAGCACGACATGGCGGCCGGAGCCGGCCAGCGGCACATCAGTGTCGTTGGCGAGCGTGACGCGCACGTCGCGTTCCCCGGCGTCCGTCTTCATGGCGCTCGCCTCGACGATGCCCACCTCGGGCATCTGCATCTTCATCGTGCCCGTCCGCACAACGGTCCGGGCCGCCTGGCCCGCGCCGATCTGCGCGGTCAAGCGGTACTGGGCGTCCTCCACGCCACTGGTCGGGATCGCGTACGTCGCCGACAGCGTCGTCGATTGGCCAGGGGCCAGATCGAGGTCGGCCCTCGTCGCACCGTGCTCGCCGAAGTCCGGCGCGGTCGAGTCCTGGAAGTCGATCGAGACGGAGTCAAGCGTCGAGACGCCGGTGTTCGTGATCGTGAAGCTGACCGGCATCACCGCGCCCTTGTGCAGGTACGTGAAGTCCGGCGCCGCGCTCGTCACATCGAACCCGTCGCCGAACGCCCCCTGAGCGTCGTACAAGAACGACACCCGGGCCGGCAGACTGACCGACTCACCATCGCTGGACGTGACGGTCTCCGGCGTCCCGGTTCCGCCATCGGACGCCTTCCAATCCCTGGTCGCCAACACGACGGCCGAAACGTTCGTCCCGTCCGTCTGGGCGTCGAACGAATCGGGCACCGCGCCATCGGGCATAGTCGCGAGCGTGACCGGCGGGGCGATCGCCAGGTTCCCCTGGTCGTCCCGCGTCAGCCGAACGGCCTTGAGGCTGCCCGTCGTCGACGCGGCCGTCGAGGACGCCTCATCAGTCGGGGCAGGCGTCCCGGAGTCGGCCCAGACAATGACCGTCTGGTCGAGCGAATCGCTCCCCGCCTGGTGGGCGAACCGGAAATCGGCGCCCGGCATCACGTCATCGGACAGGCCCGCCGCTGCGAGCGAATCCGGCAACGTCACGGGCTGGCCATCCGCGCCGAAGGCGTACAAGCGCACGTCGGCGGTGGTGTCGGCGGAGCTGTCGCTGTCGGGATCCGCACTGCTCGACGTCGTGTGCCAGCCGGCCAGGAACAACGGCTCGCCGTCCTCGGTCACGACCGTAAGCTGCGGATTCGCGTCCGCGACCGTGCCGTCCGTGAGCTGCACGTTCGAGGTCACACCCGTCGTGCCGTCCGTCGCCTCCGCATCGGAGATCGGAGCCGTCAGGTCGATGACGGATGCCACCGAGCTAACCGGGGCCGCGGCGGACGCGTCCGTGGACGCTACGTCCGGTTTGACCGTGTAAACCAATGCGGCGCTCTGGCCGTCGGGCAGGATGGCCGCGGTCAGGCCCTGGACGGCGCCCGAGGTGCCGTTGTAAGCCGTGATCGTCGGACCCCAAGTATCGCCCGCCACGTCGTAAACGCGGTAGACGATGCGGTCCAACGTGTCGAAATCGAGCTGTGAGCCCTGGGCAGAGGTCGCGACCTGACGCCAGGCGACCAGCACCTTGCCGCCAGCCGTCGCCACAACCGGCGCGACATCGCCGATCGAGTTCGAGCTCAGCTGTGTGGTGGTCCACGCCCCGCCAGCGGTCCTGACCGCGACATCAACCTCGGCCGAGGCCGTCATGTCGGCGATCGACTCGAGCGAGTCGCTGCTGGCGATGTCGCTCGCCGGGTCGACCGACTGTCTGACCCAAGCGGCCGCCGAGAGGTCGGCGTCGCCGGCCACGGACAGCTGCGAATCACCCTGGCCGGCGTCGGAGACGACCACACCCGGCGTCCACCCGGTCCCGTTCGCCGCGGAGTAGGCGACACGGGTCTTCGAAACGTCCGCCGATCCCTGATCGTCCAGGTAGAAGAAGCCGGAGCCGTCGGAGAGCAGCTGCGGGCCTGCGTTCGGGTAGGCGTTCGCCTCGATCTGGCTCAGGCCCGCGGTCCCGACGTCCTTCAGCGTACGCGTGGCCGCGCCGGCGGCCGTGGTCCAAGACCGGTTCGCGGTCGTCAGGTAATCGCGGGATTCGAGCTGGCCGGCGCTCAGGCTGGACTGCTCCTGCCCCGGCGTGGCACCCGTCGCCTGCTCGTAGGCCGCGACGGCCGCCAACTGGTCCCGTGTCAAGTCCTTCGTGGACTTAGCGGCCAAAGCCTTCGCCGCACGCGCACTGGACAAGACCGGCGTGCCGTTCTCTTCCAAGGTCTTACCCGACACGCTCTTCCAATAGGCCGCGATGTTGCGCCACTGCGCCCAGCCCCATGTCGGCGAACTCACACCGACCTGGAACAGGACGAACTTCAGGCTGAAGAACAAGAATTTGATTTCAAGTCGGGCGCCGAACGTGCCGGTCAGCTTCACCGAACCGCCCTGTTCCATGCTGTCCGACGTGTAACTCCGCTGAAGGAAGTACTGGTCGAGGTTCACCTGGACGTTGCCGAACAGACCAACCTTGAACGCGATGACCGAGTAGTCGAAGCCAATGCCCCCGAACAAGTCGACGTAAGCGGCCACACCGAGGTGGATCAGGTCGTCGCGCACGTATTCGGCGTTCGGGTCGTTCCACGCCGTCGAGAACGGTGTCGTCGACTGATTGACCGGTTGCTCAAGGGTTTGCCACGTGACATCCTCCTCGAGGGACGCGCCGAACTCGATGGAGAAGGTGACGGGCACCGGCCCGGCCATCTCGTTGTAGGAGCGCGAGTACTGGAAACCGCCACCGGCCGTTTCGTAACCGGCCATGACGCGACTCTCCCACTTGGCGGTGGCCTGGTTGTAGAAAATCTTGCCCTGGACGTAGCCGCCGAGCTGGACCATCGCCCCCTTGTCCGTCGCCTTGCCGTTGGCCTGGTTCTTCGTGAGATCGTTCTGGGCATTCGACGTGTAGTCGCCCTGGGTCATGTGGTACCACGACAGCGGCGACGGCACGCCGTTCACCGAATAGCCGCTCGACGTCGAGGTCGAGTGACCCGCCGTCTCGATGTCGATCGCGCCATCCGGATCGGTGGTGGCGTTGTCCGGTATCTGGGAAAGGTTGGCCTGGACCACGTACTCGAACACTGCGGGGTCATCCGTCGGTGCGATATACATCGTGAACGCCGGGGTCTTCACCTTGACGCTGGACAGCATCCGCAGCGCGCCGCCGAGGAACCCGTTGCCGAGCCCGGAGCCACTGAGGCTGGGTGGAGCCTGGCCAGCGGGGTTCGTCAGACCCGTCGCCTGGGAGGCGGAATTGGCGGCGTCCTTCTCATCCACCGGCTGGCCGAGCCCGTTGACGATCGTGAAGCCCGCGCCCATCGTCTTGACAACCGTGCCGGCGTCTGAGAGCTCGAGTTCGACGGGTCTTTGCGTCCACACGCTCATCCAGAGCGTCGTGGCGTCCAGGAACTGGGTGTGTTCGGTGACCGGCATCGTGCTGAACGGATAGGTCACGTCCTGGCTGGACTGCCCACCCGGCACCGTGCCGTTCCCCGAGTCGACGAGCTGCGACGACAGCTTCTTCGACTCGCTGAGCGGCGTGCCCGGCCACAGGACGTACGAGTCGATGTAAAGCGACGGGTAGTCGAACGTCGGCCCGACCCGGTTCCCGGTCGGCACCACCGCGGCGTCGGACCGGCTCGCCTGCTGGGCGGCCAGGTTCGAATCGATGATTGGCGCGTTCTGGGCCACCCCGGACGCCGAGCGCAGCACCGTGACATGGTCGGCCGCGGTGATGTTCCACGCCGCCCCCTGGGTCGTGGTCGTCGAGACGAGCATCGGCAGGTACTGGCCGCCCGGGAAACGGGCCTCGAACCGGTACAGGAAGGTGATGGTGTGGGCCGTCGCCTGACCCCACCGCGTGATGTCCCACGTCAGCTTCACGGCGCCGTCGGCATCGGGTGTCAGGAGATTGTCCTGTCCAGCCGGCGCCAGCTGCGAGGCCGGCACGTACGTTCCGTCCATGTAGACGCCGCCATTGAGGTTGACCTGCCCGGTGTATGGCTGGCCGTTCGGCTGTTGGAAGTGCAACGTGACGGTCGCGATCGGCTCGAGCTGGATCGAGTTGACCGGATAGTTCAACAGTTGGGTCGCGTCGGCTTCGCCGCTCCTCAGCTGGTCCCCATTCAGCGTGCCGCGGTATTCGGTGTCACCTTGTCGCGCGGAGAAGTTGACATCGCCGGCGATGCTGTCCGGCGAGTAGACCGCGAACCGGCCGACGGCGTTGGAGGTCGCCTGGTGGCTCACGCCCTTCGTGTCGGTGTACGTCATCGTCGTCGTGGCGCGTGGGTACGCCTGGAACAGGTAGAGCTCGTCTTTCAGCGTGTCGACGGTGACATCGATCGTGGTCGACATGCCGGTGCGGGCGTGGGTCGCGGTGATCGTGGTCTCGCCGGACTTGAGACCGGAGAGCACGAGCTCGGTCTTGGGCCCGTACGACGGCGTGTCGGAGGTGGAGATGTCCTGGTAGCTGTCGCCGTGGCGGGTGTTGAGCGAGGCCACGGTGTTGTCGCTGGAGTCCCACTTCAGCTGGTCGGCGACCGTCTGCCAGGCGTGTTGGCCGTAGTTCGCGGTGATCGTTTTCCGCAGCGACAGTTGGTCGTTGTCGTAGGCCTCGAGCACGTCGGCCTGGAGCGCCGCCTGGCCCTGCGCGGCGTCGGCCTCGACCCATGGCCGGTCCGTCAGCGCCACCTGGTTCGTGGGTTGGCCGTCGACGAGGATGTCGAGGGCGGTGTGGTCGTAGACCTGGAGTTGGGTGGAGGCGTACGAGTAGGTCGCGTCTGAGGCGTTCTTCGCCTTGATCTGCACCGTGTAGGTGGTCTTCAGGTCGTCATCGGCCAACTTGACCGGGTCGAGCGTGTAGGTGCCGCCCTCGGCGTTGGCCCAACCCACGGTCTGGTCATCGGCGTTGACGAAGGTGCCGTCCTGGCCGCCGGTGCCGGGCTTGAAGGTGACCTCGGAGCCGTCCACGGTCCCGTGCGGGGTCGTGACGCTGAACTCGAAATCGGCCGCGTTCGTCACGTCGAAGTGGCCGAGCGTCCATGTGATGGCGACCGGAGCGTGGCTGTCGAGGAGGTACCCGGAGTCAGCGTCCGTCGTCACCGCGACGGTCGCGGCCGGGGCGATGACGACGACGCTGCCGCCGGTCGCGAGCGTCTTGGTCTGGTTCACCGGGTCGCCGACGGTGATGAGATACGAGTAGGCGGGGGCGCCGGCCCGGGACAGGGCGGTCAGTGTGTTGACCGGCACGGTGGTCGACAGATCTTTCGTCGTCGTTTGCCACACTGCGTCGCCCGCGTCGCCGCCGCTCATCTGGTCCTGAGTCCAGTCGCCGCGATAGATGGCGACCGTGTATTCCGCCTCGTACGGCTCGTCGAGCTGGCTGGCGAGCAGTGTCACGTTCGAGCTCCAGGCGAGGCGCAACGCCTCGTCCTGTGTCATCGTCAGGGTGCCTTTGGTGCCCGGTGGCGTGAGGTACGGCGTGGGATCGACGACGACCTTGATCAGGTCGGTTTTAACCACCAGCGGGCTCCCGAGACCGCCGTTCTTCGCGGTCAGCACGACCTTGATGGTGCCTTCGCCCAGCCCTGTTGCCATGACCGCGCCCGATGACGCGTCGATCGTCGCGATCTGGACGTCGGCTGGGGTTGTGTCGCCGATGGTCTCAAGGGACCAGGCGAAGTCGCTGGCGGACTGGAACGTGGCCGTCGTCAGCAAGATGTTCGGGCTGAAGGTTACCGGGCCGATGTCTGGCCCGGCATGGATCACACGTTTGGCGGTGTCCCAACCTGAGGCTGGCTCGGTGATGCCGAGGTCGGCCGTGGAACTGAACAGGATCGCGCCGGCCATTGTGTAGTCCGCGTAAGTCGAGTCGCCCATCGCCAAGACCCAGGTGGCGTCCGATGCCGTCGGTTCGGCTGCCGTGGTGCCGTACAGTTCGACACGGCCCTGGACGGCGTCGGTCGAGGCCGCCAGGTCGAAGCTGCCGGTCAGGACTGCGGTCTGGTCGTTGGAGGCGTCGGCGTCGTAGGTCAACGGCTCACGCGTGGCGCCGCCGTCCACGGAGAACGCCAGGGACTGAGCGACGTTGCCATTTTGGCTCAACTCGGCCGCGAAGTTCGTGAAGGCCGGCGCTGTCGCGTCAAGTTTCACTGTGACGTTCGCGGTTTCGGCCTTGGGGCCGTAGGTCGTCTTGTTGAGGGTGACTCCGGTGACCGCTTCCCAAATCGGTGCGGGCTTGAAATGCACGGTGCCGGTCGCACTGGTGTCGACGGACATGTCGTAGCCATCGAAGGTCCCACTGGAGGTGTCGCGCAGCAATTCGGTGGCGGACCACGACTTGACGCCCACCTTGGCCGGTGGATCGGCCGGGACCACGTACGCGAAGGCGTAGGTCGTCGCCCTGCCGCCAGCTGGGTCAAGTAGTGAGAGGGTCTGCCCGGACCCACTCCCCTGGATAGTCAGTGTTGGGTTGGTGACCGGCTCGGAGTAGTGCACCACCAGGGGCACGGTTTCGCCCGGCGTGTACGTGCCGGCCGGCATCGACACGTCCTTGATCTGGGCCCTCGTGCCGTCCTTGACTTGGAAACTGATGAAGGACCCATCGCTGAGGGAAGATTCTTCGCAGAAGGGGTCGCTGAGCGCTGGAATGACGCCCAGTTCGGCGTTGCTCTCGCCGGACAGGAACTTCTTCCAGCCGGGATCGTTGATATTGGGGGTGGCGGACATGTCATTGCCATGCATGGAGAGCAGTTCCGTGCCATCGGTGAGGATGAGCCGAACCGCGTACGTGCCGGTGCAACTGGAGCCCGCCGGCGGCATCAGCAGTGCCGTGGCGGTGAGGCCGGTCACGCCGATCTCGTCGACGATGTCCTGCGCCTTGCTGCCATCCGCGGCGTTGTTCGTCAGGTTGATGCTGAGCCCGGAACGCACCTGCCCGTTTGCAGTCGTCAGCATTCCCGGCGGGTAGGCGTATCCGATCGTCGACGTGGGGAGCGCCCCGCTGGACTGCAGCAGGATCGGTTGGCCGTTCTTGGCCGCCGGCAGCGTGACGTAGTCATTGTCCTGAGCGTTATGTCCGAGTGGCCAGAACTCGGTGTCGCCGAACCCGAAGGTGGAGCTCCCGGCGACCGAGAGGTGTACCAGCGCGTTCTGCGCGTGGCCGCTACCGTCGTCCTTGTACATTTCCCAGATGCCGCCCATTGCGCCCTGGCCGCCACCTGTTTCGGCCAGGAGGTCGACGTTTTGGCCGGCGATCATACCGGTGGCCTCAGTGAAGTCGGCGCCGCCGGGCCCACTGGCGCCGGAAATGTTCTCAGCCAGCACCTCGAACGAGCGGGAGCCCTGCCACCGGTCGGTCCCGCCGACCGCGCTCGGCGGGTCCGAGCTCGCGGCAGTCACCGTGATCGTCTTCATCAAGTCGGTGGTACCGGCCGGGAACGTCAATGTACCGGTTGGCCCGCCGGCCGCCGTGTAGTGCTTGCCCCACACGGCCGTGCCGTCCACGAATCGGTAGGTGAAAGTGACGGGCGTGACCGGGCTCTTGCGCAGCGTGAACGTGACGTCGCCACTCTCGCCCAGCGCCAGCGTCACCCCATAGGCCGTCAGCGTCTCGTCGCGTGAAGCGACACCCGCCGGGTCCTGGGCGGCGGGCGACTGCGTCAGCCCGCCGGATGCCATTTGGTCGACGATTGACTGTAGGTTGTCGACCTGCTGGCCCGTCACTTGGTGGTTCGTGAAGTATGTCTTCTGGAGCTGCGTCATCTGACGCTCGACGCCGACCATCTTGGCGACGTTGGCCTTCGTGATGGCCGTACCGTCGACGGTCGCGATTGTCGAATCGGGCACTTTCGCGTTCTCGGCCCACCGGGTCAGGGCGTCGCCGGACAGTTTCTTCCCGTCAACGATGGCGGCGACGTGGCGGACTTTGCCCTTCGAGTCGATGAGCCCGAGGTCCTTCATGGCCTGGGCGGCGGCTTGGGCCTGGGCCGGGCTGTCGGCCACGCCGGCCAGTTCGTCGGCCACTTTTTCGACGCCGGCCGTCGCGGCGGATGCCGCCTGGGCGTTCAGGCCAACACCGGTCAAGACCATCGCGGCCGTGGCCGCGATCGCGACCAGCCGGCCCGGGAACCGGTGGGAGTGCTTTGGCGGCCATGGACGGCGGCGAGTTCGGGGTACGGGATGGGAGGTGCTTGAGGTACGGAAAAGCACAGTGCTCATGACGAGAGTCCTCGGTGTGATCAGGGGAGGCGATGATGTCAGGGGTTTGTGGGTGGCCCTGGGGCCGGGCTGGTTGACGAGGGGCGAGGAGAGGATAGGAAGTCTCGCGCGGTCTGGAGTCGTCTTCGAAACCTGGGTTGGGAAGGGCGGTCGATCCGCGCGTTACGCGATGAAACTACCAGATTAGTTCGCTAGCGGTGAACCGCTCGTGGCCCTCTGCGCGTGGCTTACGAGGAAAATTGAGTAGTAGTACTTACGCCCCGCGTCAAAGAGCAAGACGCGGAATGCCTGCCGCGGGGAGGACGATGGCGGCGTTCCCCGGTTCGTGGGGAACGCCGCCATCGTTCTTATTGGGTTGGCGGGATTTCAGGGGTGGGGCGATCGGACCGGCTCGACGGAGCCGGAGTGGTGGTTACTGCTTCCAGCCCGCGTACAGGGTGATGGTCTTCTTGATCTTCTTGTGGAAGTTGTACTTGTGGGTGCGGGCCTTGTTCGTGTACCAGCCCTTGAAGCTGTACCCCTTGGCATGGGGGGCCTTGGGCTTGTGCAGCTTGGCGCCGACCTTGACGGCCTTGGCCTTCGGCAGGCCCTTGGCCTTGACCCCGGCTTGGGCCGACTTGAACTTCACCGTCACCCGGGTCTTGGCCGTCGTGGTGCCGGAGGGGACGGAGGCGGCGATCCCGGCCAGGACGTGACGGAGCTGGATCTCGTACTTCTTGCCGGGCTTGAGATGCCGGAAGGTTGGCGAGAACTGCCACTTGGACCAGGCCTGCGTGCCCTTGACCCGGATCCGGTACTGGACCTGGGAGGCGCCCCTGGGTTGGTGCAACTTGATGTAGTTCGACGAGGTCTTGACGACCACGGGCCGGGTCCTGGGCGCCGAGAGGGTCTCGGGCAGGTCCTGGGTCCCACCGATGTAGGTCAGGCCCGTCCCGTTCCCGTTGCTGTTCCCGGTCTGGCCGGTGCCGTTTCCGCCCGAACCGCCGGGGGTGGTGGGCTGGTCGGTGGGCGTCCCGCCACCGCCGGTGCCGCCGCCGGTCCCGCCGCCACTAGTGGTGTCGGCGACTTGGACGGTGATGGCCGCGACCGGGTGGACCGTCCCATCCTTCGTGGTGATTTGGGCGGAGACGGTGTGGGTGCCCGGCTCGGTCAACGTGGCCACGACAACCGCCGCGCCGGTGAACCCCTGGATCGTGGTCGGCTGGTTTTGGTCGATTGTCACCTGGGTGGTGGCCCCGTCCCACATGTCAGAGGCTCCGGCCGGGTCGGCCAGCGTGACCGGGACGCCGCCGGATGACGGTTCCCCGGCCTTCAGCGCCAGCCCACCAAAGGTCGCCTTCGTGGTGTCGGAGACGTCGACCTGGTAGATCGCCACCTCACCTGAGGCGGCCGTCACCGTGACAGTGATGGTGGTGACCTTGGTGGCCCCGTTGGCCGGGTCGAGCGTCAGCGGAACCGTGGTCGCGGCCGCGCCCTCACCGGTGGAGTAGACCGTGTCGCCGACCGCGATCCGGACGGTGGCGGCCGGGTCGGCCGCCCCAGCCGTCACGAGCGTCGAGGTCAGGTTCGTGGTCGTGCCCTGGTAAGCCGTCTGGCCCGCCGCGAGCGTCACGCCGGCCACGCCGGTGAGCGTCAGGGTGGCCAGTTCGGCGCCGGAGGCGATCACACCCTCGTAGTAGGTGGCCACCGCGCGGGCGCCGGTCTGGGCAAAGTGGACCGTGAGATGGTCCGTGCCCTCGCCCGGCAGCGACAACAGGTCCGCATTGTTGGCGATGGCGGGCCGGGTCGCGATTGGGTTCCCGTCAGCGTCCAGGAGCGTGACCATGACGTTGCCGTTCTGGGACGGCTGCAACGAGAGGTTGTCGACATCCAGCTTGACCGTCGAACCATTCCCGGCGGAGTTGTCCAGTTGGGTTTCCACGGTGTGGGTGGCGCCGTCATTCTGGGCGATCAAGCTCGGGAAGGTGACGGTTCCGTAATCGTTCTCGGGGTTGACCTCGCCGAGCTTGTTGCCGTCGGCGTCCTGGACCTGGGCCGTGACGGTCAGGTCGATGCCGTTGTCCGGCACCTCCGTGGCGCCCAACTTGTCCTTGACATAGGTGGCCAGGTCGAACGGCTCGGTCAGCGTGTAAACACCCTCATCGATCTTCTCCAAGTCGGCGTCGTCGGAGATCGTGACCGGCGCGATCGGGGCCTGGACCTCACCGGTGGTCGGATCGGTCGCCTGCCCCGAAGCGTCCGCGAACGTGAGGACGACCTTGCGGCCGGTGCCGGCCAGAGCCACGTCGGTGTTGTTGTTGAGCGTGACTCTGACGTCGCGTTCACCGGCGTCGGTCTTCAGAGCGTCCACCTGGACGACGCCGACCTCGGGCATCTGCAACGGCATCGTGTCGGACCGCTGAACAGTCCTGGCATTATCGCCGGCGCCGATCTGGGCCGTGATCCGGTACTGGGGGTCCTCCACGCCCGTGGTCGGAATGTTGTACGTGGCCGACAGGACCGTGGACTGACCAGGGGCCAAATCCAAATCCGCCCGGGTCGCGCCGTGCTCGGAGAAGTTCGGCGCGGTCGAATCCTGGAAGTCGATCGACACCGAGTCGAGCGTCGAGACGCCGGTGTTCGTGATCGTGAAACTGACCGGCATGGCCGCACCCTTGTGCAGGTACGTGAAGTCCGGCGCCGCACTGGTCACATCGAACCCGTCACCGAACTGGCCGGTGGCGTCATACAAGCTGCTGACGCGGGCCGGCAGTTCGACCGAGTCGCCATCGGCGGAGATGACGGTCTCGGGTGTGCCCGTGCCGCCATCGGACGCCTTCCAGTCACGCGTCGCGAGAACCACCGCTTGGGTGTTGGTGCCGTCGGTGCGGGCGTCGAACGAGTCCGGCACCGCGCCCTTCGGCATCGTGGCCAACGTGATCGGGGAGGCGATCGCGAGCTTGCCCTGATTGTCCCTGGTCAGCCGGACGGCCTTGAGGCTGCCGGTCGAGGTGGCCGCCGTCGAGGTGGTCTGGGCGTCCGCCCCGGCGGTGTCGCCAGAATCGGCCCAGACGATGACGGTCTGGTCCAGCGAGTCGGACCCGGATTGGTGGGCGAACTTGAAATCAGCGTTCGGGATCACCGAATCGGCCAGTCCGGCCTGGGCCAACGAGTCGGGCAGGGCGACCGGTTGGCCGTCCGCGCCGTAGGCGTAGAGCCGGATGTCGGAGGCGACCTGGGAGGCGCCGTCCTCGTCGGTCGTTTCGGTGCTGGTGTGCCACCCGGCCAGGAACAACGCCTGACCGCCCTCGGTGACGACCGTGACCTGCGGGTTGGCGTCCGCCACGTTCCCCGCGGTGACTTGGACGTTCGAGGTCACCCCGGTCGCGCCGTTGGCCGCGTCATCGTCCGTGAACGCCTTGGACAGGTCGATCACGGAGGCGATCGACGTGGCCTGGGTGTCGGCGTCCGTCCCGGTTTGGACCGTGTAGACAACCGACCCGGTCTTGCCGTCGGGCAGGATGGCGGAGGTCAGGCCCTGCACGGAACCGTTGGTCCCGTTGTAGGCGGTCAGGGTCGGACCCCACACCCCGGTGGTCACGTCGTAGACGCGGTAGACGATCCGGTCGAGCGAGTCGAAGTCGAGCGTGGTGCCTTGGGCGGAGGTCGCGACCTGCCGCCAAGCCACCAACACCTTGCCGCCGCCCACCGAGACGGCCGGGGAGATGTCGCCCACCGAGTTCTGGGACAGCTGGGTGGTGACCCACTGGCCGTCGGAGGTCTTGACCGCGGCCTCGACCTCGGCCGAGGCCATCATGTTCGCGACCGAACCGGTCGAACTGCTCGTGGCGTCCTGGGTCGGGTCGACGCTCTGGCGGGTCCAGGCGGCGGCCGCCAACGTCGCATCACCGGCGGCGGACAATTGCGAATCGCCCTGACCCTCATCGGAGATGACCGTGCCTTGGGTCCAAGCCTGGCCCGTGGAGGCCGAATAGGCCACGCGGGTGTCAGCCAGGTTCGGCGAGGACTGGTCATCCAAATACAGGAAACCGGACCCGTCCGAAAGCAGCTGCGGGCCGGCGTTGGGGTAGGCGTTCGTCTCGATCTGGTTCAGACCCGGGGTCGTGTCCTTCACCGTGCGGGCCCCAGAGGTCCAGGCACGCTTCGCGCCCTTCAGATAGTCACGCGACTCAAGCCCCTGGGATTGCAGCGTGACCTCTTCTTGGCCCGGGACCGCGCCGTAGGCCGCCGCATAGGCGTTGGCGGCTTGGGTCTGTTCAGCGGTCAGGTCCTTGGCGGAGACCTTCGCCAGTGCCTTGGCGGCCCGGACGCTGCGGAGGACGGGTGTGCCGTTGTCCTCCAGTTCCTTGCCCGAGACGCTCTTCCAGTAGGCGGCGATGTTGCGCCACTGGCCCCAACCCCAGGTCGGGGAAGAAACACCGACCTGGAACAGGACCACCTTGAAGCTGGCGAACAGGATCTTGACCTCTACCCGGGCGCCGAACGTGCCGGTCAGTTTCACACTGCCGCCCGTCTCCAACGTGTCCTTGGTGTAACCGCGGTGCAGGAAGTACTGGTCGAGGTTCACCTGGATCGTGCCGAACAGGCCGATCTTGAACGCGACGATCGAATAATCGATGCCGATGCCGCCGAACAGGTCGACGTAGGCGGCGATCCCCAAATGGATCAGATCGTCGCGCACATACGCGGCGGTCGGGTCGTTCCAGCTGGTCGAGAACGACGTGGTGGACTGGTCCACCGGCTTTTCGATGGTCTGCCACGTGACGTCCTCCTGCAAGGAGGCGCCGAACCCGATCGAGAACGTGACGGGCACCGGCCCGGCCATCATGTTGAACGACTTCGAGTATTCGAAACCGCCGCCGATGGTCTCATAGCCGGCCATGATGCGGCTGTCCCACTTGCCGGTGTTGTGGTTGTAGAAGATCTTGCCCTGCAGGTAGCCGCCGATCTGGACCATGGGGCCCTTCGCCGTCGAGGACGTCTTGCCCTGGGCGCGGGCCGAGTTGAACGCGTCCTTCTGGTTTTGGACATAGTCCTGATGCGACAGGTTGTACCACTCGACCGGATCAGCCCCGTACGGTTCGATCGAATAGCCCTCCGACGTGGGTGTCGACTGGACCGGCCCGGCGATAGAAACCTCGCCCTTCGGGTTGCTCGAACCATTGCCCGGGATACCACCGACGTTGGCTTGGACCACATATTGGAACACGGCCGGGTCGTCGGTCGGGGCGATATACATCTTGAACATCGGGGTGGAGACCTTCACCGAGCTCAACAGTCTCAGCGCACTGGCGAGGAAACTGTTGCCGATCCCGCCAGAAAGGTTGCCCGGCGCTTGGCCGGCCGGATTGTTCGCACCGGTCCCATCACCAACATTGTTGGCCGCCGCTTCCTGGTCGACCGGCTCACCGAGCCCGTTGATGATCGTGAAGGGGGGCTGCTCGGTCTTGACGACGGTCCCGTTGTTCGTGAAGTCGTACTCGACCGGTCGTTTCTCCCACACGCCCATCCACAGGGTGGATTCGTCGAGTTTGATCTCGTGGTGGGTCACCGGCATCGAGCTGAACGGGTAGGTGATGTCCTTGTAGGACTGGCCACCGGGAACGGTCCCGTCCTTCGTGTCCACCATCTGAGCCGACAGTCCCTTAGCCGCATCGAGCGGGGTGCCGGGCCACAGGATATTCGTGTCCACGTAAAGGGTCGGATTGTCCAGTGTGGGCCCCAGGCCCCCGGACTTGGCCGGCAACGCGTCCGACCCATCCGCCAGGCGAGAGGCGACCGTATCCTGGAGGAACGGGGTGTTCGGCGTCACACCCTCCGCGGAGATCATCGTGGTGACGTGGTCGGCAGCCGCGACGCGCCAGTCGGCTTTGGCGGTGGTGGAGGTTTCCACGATCATCGGCAAGTATTGGCCGCCGGGGAACCTGGCTTCGAACCGGTAGGTGAAGTTCGAGGCGTCAGGGACCTTGTTGCCCCACCGGGTGATGTCCCACGTCAGCTTGATCGCGCCGAACTTGTCGGGGGTCAACAAGTTGTCCTGGCCTTGGGGAACCAGCTGGGAGGCGGTGATGTACTGGTCACCCATATACACCCCACCGTTGAGGTTCACCTGCCCCGTATACGGTTTGCCGTCGGGGGTCTGGAAGTGCAGCGTGGCGTTGGCCACCTCCTGCAACTGGATCGAGTTGACCGGGTAAGTGAGCAACTGGGTGGAGTCGGTCTCACCACTGGTCAACTGGTCGGTTGAGACGGTGGCCCGGTACTCCTGATCCCCGTCCATCGACTGGAGATTCACATCCCCCGAAAGCCCGTCCTCGGAGTAGATCGCGATCCGGCCGTTGGGGTCGGAGGTGGCCTGATGGGCCGTGCCCTTCCCATCCAGATACGTCAACGTCGTCTCTAGGCGGGGGTAGGCCTGGAACAAGAACAGTTCGTCCTTGAGCGTTTTGACTGTCAGGTCCACGCTCGTGGCCATCCCGGTCCGGGCGTGGGTCGCCGTGATGGTCGTCTCCCCAGTCTTGAGGCCGGAGAGGACGAACTCGTTCTTGGGCCCGTAGCTGGCCTGGTCGAAGTTCTCGATGTCCTCGTAGAGGTTGCCGCGGCGGTCGTTGATCGAGGCGACCGTGTCATCGGAGGACTTCCACGCCAACTGGTCGGCGACCGTCTGCCAGGCATGCTCACCATAGTTCGCGCTGATCGTCTTCCTGAGCGACAGCTGGTCGTT
>JAISIU010000239.1 GCA_031261885.1 Bifidobacteriaceae bacterium | reverse complement strand
CGCGGCGGCCGGCGCGGCCTCGGGGTAGTCGATGTGACCGAGCCAGTCGTGATCGAGCACGTACTGGGCCGCATGGTCCAGCACGGACCTGACCGTCGTGCCGTCCCCCTCATCGGCGTCGGGCGCCGCGGCCGGGCCACGGTCGTCGACCTGATGAAGCCCCGCCGGATTGTCCGCGGCCCCCGGCTCGGAGGGAGCGGCCTCGCCCGCACGCTGGTCCGCCGCCGAACCGCTCGGTTGGTTCCCAGTGGCGCCGCCACCGCCCGACTCGACCTGTTCCTTCGAAGCTTCGGACTGGCTCGAGACTGGATCTGGGGTGACCGGTTGGGACATGGGACTAAAGTACCGGTTTCATCGCCCGGCCTGGTCTCTTACCGCCCACGATTCGGGTTAACCCCTCCCCGCCCAACCCAACCGGCCGGCATCGTGCACCCTTTCGCGCGGCTAGAAGGTCACCTGCGCGACGGCCTGGACCTGGCCGGGGGTCGTGGTGGCATCGAGGTAGAACGCGCCGCCGCGCTCCGCGATCGTCGCCCCGCGCAGCGCGCCCGCCAACGGCACGGTCCACGCCACCTCACCGCCACCGTCCGGGCCCACGCCCACCAGGCCCTTGGCCGTCACCACGACCACTCCATCCGGCGTCAGCGCAGCGCTCGGGACGCGCCCAAGGCCCGAGACCGTCACCCGGGCCACCACCTGCCCGGTCGCCGCATCCAGCCACACCACCCCGTCGGTCTCGATGACGACGAACCGCGCGGCCGGGCCAGAGGCCGCGTCCCCCAGCACTGCCTTGATCCCCGCCGCCGCGTCAGCGGGCCGATAGGTCCAGGCGGTCTCATCCGTGCCCGCCTTCCAGGCAGTGACCTCGGAACCGCGCGTCACCGTGATCACGGTCCCACCGGCCGCGGCAAGGATGCCCCCGCTCGTCGTCACGGGTTTCTCCCAGACGGCCGCGTCGACCCCGACGGTCCACGGCGTCACGTCCGCCCCGTGTCCAAGCGGGTCCGGACGCGTGCCGAACACCTGGCCGTCCACCACTCGGAAACCGGCGTCGGGGTCGTCCCACCCCAGGTAGGCGCCGAAACCGGCCGGTTGTCCGGTCACCAGTTCCCGGTAACCGCCCTCGGCCCACACGTACACAGCACCGTTCACGCCGGCCACCACCTCACGACTGGCGACGGCGCCCTTCGCTGGCGCGAACCACACGACCGTCTTGAGCGCCGTCGCGCGATAAGCGGTCACCACGTCGGCATCGCGCACCGCGGTCACACCGGAAACCGTGCCCAGGTACTGCGCGTCGGAGCCCTTCACCAAGCGGCTCACGAGCGTCCCGTTCGGACCGATCGTCACCGTGTCCTCCGCCATACCGGACATATCTGGGCCCGTGCAGCCGAGCTGGACGACGGTGTCGCCCGCCCCGTCCGCGTCCATCGCGTTAATCACCGCATCCGTGCCCGCCGCGCACAACGAGGCTGCCTTCAACCGCCAGCGGACCGCCGCGTCCGCCAGCGACACCTCGGCGAGCACGGCCGTCTTCGTCTTGCCGTTGGCGAGATCCGAATAGTCCGAGCCCGGCGCGGGCGTGGCGTAAACCACCACCCGGCCGGCTGCGGGTGAGGGCCCAACTTCGTAGTCGACCCAGCCGCCGCCAAACGTGTCATAGGCAGTCACCACCCGGCCGACCGATGGCGCTCCCGGCGAGGCACTCGCCTTCGGGGTGGGGGCGACCGTCGCCGTGGAGACCGGCGTCGCCGTCGGTTTCGACCCATGCGTCCAGTCCGGGTCCGTACGGGACTCGCGATAGAGAAACACCCCGAGCGAAACCACCGCAACCATGACGGCCGCGAGCACGCCGACCACGCTGTGCGACCAACCCATCCTCAGTTTGTCCCAGGGACCGTCCGCCTCATCCGGAGTCATCTCACTGACTTGCGGCCCCGGAGGAACGCTCGTCAACGTCCCGTAGGCCGTCGCCTGCACTCCCGTTCCTCCGCCAATCACCTCCTCGTCGTCGTCGAACACCCCGAGCAGGTCGTGGTCCACCGCGTACTGGGCCGCATGGTCGAGAACGGACCGGACCGTCGTGCCGTCGCCGAGCTTGTCGAGCTCCGAGGGGGTCGGACCATCGTCCTCGACCGGGTGTTCCGCCGGCCCGCCCCGGCCCGCCGAGTCCTGGCCGGCTGGTCCAGCCGGTTCGGTCGGCGTGGTCGGTGTGGCCGGCGTGGTCGGGACGGCAGGCGCCGCCGGCTCGTCGCAAGAGGCCGGGCGCCCCTGCGCCCCAGGCTCGGCCGGGTCATCGCTGGAGCTTGACGAAGACATGGGACCAAAGTACCGGTTTCATTGCCCGGCCTGGTCTCTTACGACCAACGATTCGGGTTAACCCCTCCCCGCCCAACCCAACCGGCCGGCATCGTGCGCTCCCGAAAGGCGGGCGACGGCATCGTGCGCCGCCACGGCCACCCCCGTCGCCGGGTTGGCCCGGAACGTTTCACATGGCGTC
>JAISIU010000217.1 GCA_031261885.1 Bifidobacteriaceae bacterium | reverse complement strand
GCCCGTTCGCGTCGAGGTAGGCGCGCAGGGTCGTGGCCAGCGGCGAGGCCGGCCCGCCGAGCGGTTCGAGCAGGCCGCGGGCGGCGGGCGCGAACAGGGCCGACTCGGTGAGCGCGAGCAGCAGCTGGGCGACGCCGAGCCGGTCCACCTCGACGACATAGCCGGTTTGCGGCCGCCCCAGCGCGATCGTCGCGGCGTCCCCCGCCTCGCTCAACGTCGCGATCAGCCCGGCCGGCCCCGGGCGCAGCCGCCCGACCCCGACCGCGACGGGCAGCACGGGTTCGAGCCGGTGGGCGGCCCGGCGCACGGCCCGGCCCGTGGCCTCGACCTCAGAAGCCGGCGGCTCGGTGTCGAACGAGGTCCAGGCGGCCCATCCCTCGTCCTGTTCGACGGCGACGAGCCGGAGCCCCTCCTCGGCGAAGGCCCCGAGCACCTCGCCGCGCCGGCCCAGCGCGTCGACGTCGCCGCGCGGACGCAGCCTGATGCCGAGGTGGTGGCCGTTGATGTTCCAACCGGCCGCGAGCGCGCGGCGCACGAGCGGCGCGGGCGGGTCGGCGGCGGCCTCGATGAGGTCGGCCAGCAGCGTGGTGCGCGTGCGGGCGTCGCGCTCGTCGCGCAGCCGGCGGGCGGCCAGCCGGCTCACCGCGCCCGTGGCCGCGACCTCGACGATCACGGTCGTGGCCTGCGTGTCCTCGTCGGCGCCGCCGGGCACGATGGCGGCCAGCCACATCGTCGCGTGGCCGGCGCCCTCGATGGGGCGGACCGGGCTGGCCGCGGCCGTGCGGCCGCTCGGCAGCGTCACACGGCCGGCGCCCGTACGGGAGACGAGGTGGGCGATGGCACGAGCCTCGTTGGCCGAGAGCGCGCCGGTCGCACCGGCCAGCGGCCGGCCGCTGCGGTCGAGCAGCACGATCTCGGTGCCGAAGGCCGCACCGAACGCCGCGAACAGGTCGTCGAGGCCGGGCCCGGCCTGCGCCTCGACGCCGAGCGCCTGGGCCACGAGCCGCCCGGTCCGGGCGTCGGCTCCGCCGGCCAGTTCGGCGAAGCAGATGGCCGAGGCCCGCCACACGTCCCGGCAGGCCAGCACGCCGAGACCGAGGCGTTCCGCGACGCGCCGGCCGGCCTGGTCGATGTCCTCCGGATCCGTGAGCAGCAGCCCCGCGGCGCCGAGTTCACCGCAGCGCCTCAGCAGCGCATCCATGGCCCACCCGGCGGCAGGCGGGCGGCCGAGCACGACGACGAGGTCGCCGGCCCTGGCGGCCAGTGCCGGCGCGCGGTCCCGTTCCTGGGTGTAGCCGAGCACGCCCGTCACCTCGGCGTCGGGCCGGCCGGTGACGAGTTGGGCGTCGGCCAGTCCGGCGCCGCGCAGCAGGCGGACGATGCCGTACAGCGAGGTGGTCATCGCGCCTCACCGCCGTCTGGTGCCCGGCCGGGCGCGGCGGGGCGGGCGGGCCCGGTGAGGGCTGGTCCGGTGAGGGCGGGGCCGAGCACGGGGTCGTGGTCGATGCCGAAGGCGCGCGGGGCGACTCGCCTGAGCCGTTCGGGCGTGGCCCGCCACCAGGCGGGGCCCGGCGCGGCGATGACCGCGACGTGCGGGCCGGGCCGCAGGCGTTCGGGGCGCAGGAGGTCGCGGTCGCTGGGGGCAAGGAGGACGAGCAGGTCCGGCGCGGTGGCGACCACCCGCCCGTCGAGGCTGGCCAGCAGGAACTCGTTCTCGAAGGCGACGCGGGCCAGGCCGCGGGCCGGGTCCTGGATCGTCAGGTGGCCGCGGCCGAAGCGCTGGCCCTGAAGGTCGCGGACGACCTCGGCGATGCGGCCCTCCGCGATGAGCCGGCCCCCGATCAGCGAGGCGATCGTCTCGGTCGGGGTGCCGGGCGGCGCGGCGAGCAGCGCCCGTCCGAGCGTCAGCGCCCGGGTCGGCGTGCCGGTCAGGGCGGCGCGGCGCAGCTGGCGCACGGGCACGGGGCCGGTCAGCACGAGCACCCAACCGCCCCAGGCGACGACCGCCGCCCTGAGGATGGCTTCGAGCCGGTCCGGGGCGCACGGTTCGACGAGCGCCACCTCGCCCGTCGGGGTCGCGAACGCGATCGGCCCGAGGTCGACGCGGCCGCTCGAGGACAGTTGGTCAACGGATGGCATGGCCCGGCCCATGAGGTCGGCGTCGACGAGCGGCAGCCCGGTCTTGGCGGCGGCCAGAGCCGCGCAGATGCCGTTCTGGCCCGCGCACTCCAGGGCCATGATCGCGTCCGGCTGGCCCAGGCCGTGGCGCGTCAGGGCCGCTTGGGCGGCCTCATGCTCGTGGCCCGAGGGTGGTTTTTCGGGGAGCACGGACGTGCCGCCCACGATTCCGACGAGGGCGACGCCCTGGTCCGGCGCGAGGGAGTCGAAGGGCACGATGTCGACGGGCCGGCGCCTAAGCTCCGGCCCGAGCGCCCAGGACAGGGGCTTGGTGCCGCCGCCGCCGCCGGACCCGAGCAGGGCCAGCCCGGCCTCGAAGTCGGGCAGGTTGTCCGGCGTCAGGCGCACCGGCGTGCCGGATCCAGGCCCGGGTCGACGCCCCCTCGAACTCACGCCTCCAACCTACCGGCCCGGTGCCGCGGGGCGGGGACGCCCCGGCCGCCCGGCACCGCCCCCAACAAGCACCGAGCGTGGAGGCTGATGGCAGTTTTCGGCGTCCGAATCTGCCATCGGCCTCCACGCTCGGGTGGAAACCGGAGCCGGCGGTCAGCCCAGGTCGGCCTCGTTCCAGCGGACCGGGTCGAGGTCGTAGCCGAAGTAGCGCGGCCCGACCAGTTCGATGCCGGCCGGCGAGTGCCAGCGTTCGTCGCACGGCGCGGCCACGAGCGCGATGCGATGGCCGAACCTCATGGACTCCGTGGTGATCGGCTCGCCGGTGTCCGCCTCCAGGCAGATCAGCAGGTCCGGGGCCGTGGACAGCACCTGTCCCTCGCGCGAGGCGATGATGTTCTCGTTCTGGAACTGGAGCTGGAGCGTGGCGCCCTTGTTGGCGCCGGTCCCCTCGATCTGGGCCTCGCCGCGGGCGAAGCCGGCCGTGGTGCGGCGGAGCACGTCCGTGACCTTGCCCGTGTGGATGACGCGGCCGCCGAGGATCTGGACGACGGCGTCGACCGGGTTCTCGTGGGCGGCGCGGGCCGCGCGCAGGGCGCGGCCGAGCTGGACGCACTTCGTGAGCGAGCCGCGCACGGCGGACCGGGCGGCGTTGGCGCCGGACATTTGGTAGAGCGAGATGATCGAGCTGGCGCCCATCTCGACGGTCGCGACGCGGGCCAGCTTCTCGGCCCACAGGTTCGAGACCGTGGCGAAGATGCCGGCGTTGCCCTTGTCGTCGGTGATCGACATCGGCGTGCAGGGCAGGCCGTACATCGTGGCCGTGACCATTTGGAGCTCCGGGAAGGCGCGCCCCATGAAGTCGCCGTCCATGAGCGGCAACTGCGTGCGGGCGGCCGTGGCCAGCGGAATCGTCGAGTTGATGCCGCCAACCTCCATGCAGGCCACATGGGTGGGCGCCTGGCCGACGTACTGGGCGAGCGCGCTCAGCGTCCCCGTGAACTGGCCGGCGCTGGGCAGCTTCTCCACCATGACGGTGGGCGCGCCCATCATCGCGACGGGGAACACGGCGGCCTCCTCCGGGAGGTCGCCCGGGTCCACGAGCGTGACGGGGCCGAACTCCTTGATGGCCTCCTCGGCCATGAGCTTGCCGATGTACGGGTCGCCGCCGCCGCCGGTGCCGAGGATCGCGGCGCCGCGCGCCAGGTCGTCGACATCGGCCGCGGTCACTTGGGTGAGTCGCTCGGTCACTTCTGGGCCTCCTTCTTGGCCGCCGGCATGTCCTCCGAGGCCAGCGGCCCGACGGCCTTGGCCCTGATGCGGGTCGCGTTGCCCGGCACGTACGGCAGCGGGATCTCGTCGAAGTCGACGACCTCGACCTCGCTGGCGCGGGCGCCCGCCGCGATCGCCTTCTCGACGGCCTCGGCCTTGGCCTCGGCCACGACGCGGTCGCGGTCGCCGTCCGGGATGGCGTAGACACGGTCCACCTCGCCCGAGACCTGGGCGATCGCGGCGCCGATGGCGTTCGCGACCGCGAAGTTCTCCGGCCGGTTGACCTTGCCGAGGTCGCCGAGGATCTCGGGCAGCAGGATCGAGCCGCCGCCGACGCCGACGACGGGCAACGGCTGGGACGAGATGCGCATGCGCTCGACCGTCGCGGTCACTTCCCGCGCGATGACGTCGAGCGCGCGCTCGACCATCGACTTCGAGAGGTGGGCGACGAGCGACTTGTCACCGATGTCGGCGTACCCGGCCGCGACCGCGACGTCCGTCGCGGTCAGTTGGTCGCCGCCGAAGACGAGCGCCTTCTCGGTCAGCCGGAAGCCGACGGAGAGGGGCCCGACGGCGGAGCCGTCCGGCGTGACGTGGCTGCCGCCGCCGAGGCCGACCGACAGGACGTCCGGCATGCGGAAGTTCGTGCGGACGCCCGCGACCTCGACCTCGGTGGTGGCCTCGCGCGGGAAGCCGTTGTTCAGCACGCCGACGTCCGAGGTGGTGCCGCCGATGTCGACGACCGCGCACTCGGAGAGGCCGGACAGGTAGGCCGCGCCGCGCATCGAGTTGGTGGGCCC
>JAISIU010000203.1 GCA_031261885.1 Bifidobacteriaceae bacterium | reverse complement strand
GACCTGGCCGGCATCAACTTCTCGACCGTGCCCGTCGTCATGATGGAGCTCGGCGAGATGAAGAACCCCGGCGAGGCCCGCGTCATGAGGACGGCGCGCGGCCGCCAGCGCTACGCGGCCGCCGTCGCGGCCGGGATCGCGGCCTGGCTCCGCTCCCAGTGAACCGGTTCCGGTAACGTGGCCGTTGCCGGTGGGACTGGGGCGTTCCCTGATCAGGAGTAGATGCACGATGACGGACCTCGCCCCCGCGATGACGCCAGCCGAGCTGTTCCGCGCCTTGGAAGAAGCGGCGGACCCGGCCCAGGCGGACCCGATGGCCAAATACATGAAGAACCAGTTCCGGTTCCTCGGCGTGCCCTCGCCCCGGCGCAAGGCCGTGTGCCGGCCCTTCTTCCGCCAGGCCCGTAAGGCCGGCGTCGTGGACTGGGACTTCGTGGCGGCCTGCTGGGCGCGTGAGGAACGGGAGTTCCAGTACGTCGGTGCCGACTATCTCGTGGAACTCAAGGCGCTGCTGACCCCGGCCGACCTGCCCCGGCTCCGGCGCCTGATCGTGGAGAATGCCTGGTGGGACACCGCCGACAGCCTCGACCGGGCCGCTGGCGCGATCGCCGCCCGATACCCCGAGGGTCGCGCCCGGATGCTGGAGTGGGCACGCGACCCGGACCTGTGGGTCAGGCGCGTCGCGATCGACCACCAGCTGCTGGCCAAACAGGACACGGACACCGAGGCGCTGGCAGCGATCCTCGAGGCCAACCTCGGGTCGGGGGAGTTCTTCATCGACAAGGCCATCGGCTGGGCGCTGCGCGACTACTCGAAGACGGACCCGGCCTGGGTGCGGGCCTTCCTGGCGGTCCATGCGGAGGCGTTGGCCCCGCTCTCCGTCCGCGAGGCTTCCAAGTACTTGTGACCTGGGACGCGGCGTGGTAGCGTGTGGAGCGGCTGGACACCGAAGGGGGTGGACGATGGCGCACGGTGCGGTAGATAAAGAGCACCGCGTCGGCCGCTTGGCCTCCGTCGTGGAAGAGAAAGGCTCCGCGAGCTCCGTGGTCGACGTGACCGATCTGACAGTGGTGCGTGGGGGCCGTGCCGTGCTGGACGGACTCGACCTGACGGTCCCGGCGGGGCAGGTGGTGGGCCTGTTGGGGCCGTCCGGCAGCGGAAAGACCACATTGATGCGCGCGATAGTGGGCGTACAAAGGGTGGCGTCCGGGCGGGTCACGGTGCTGGGCCGGCCGGCCGGCAGTCCCGTGCTGCGCCACCTCGTGGGCTACCAAACCCAGGCCCCGGCCGTCTACCCGGACCTGACCGTATGGGAGAACCTCACCTACTTCGCGCGCGTGGCCGGGACGGGGCCCGATGACGCGGCCCGGGTCCTGGACGCCGTCCACCTCGGGCCGCATCGCCACGACCCGGTGCGGCGCCTCTCGGGCGGCGAACGCGCCCGGGTCTCGTTAGCCGTGGCGCTGCTCGGGCGGCCCGAACTCCTCGTGCTTGACGAGCCGACCGTCGGGCTCGACCCGGTCCTCCGGCGGGACCTGTGGGATTTGTTCGGTGCCTTGGCCGCCGGCGGCGTGAGCCTCCTCGTCTCGAGCCATGTCATGGACGAGGCCGCGCACTGCGACCGGCTCATCATGCTGCGCGCCGGCCGAATCGTGTGGGACGGCACACTGCCGGCGTTGTTGGCGACGACCGGCACGGGTGACGCCGAAGCGGCATTCCTCGCCGTCATCGGGCACGGCGAGCCAGCGGTCCCGGACGGGCACGATGCCGGCGGTGACGGGCCGGACGGGCGCGGGGGGAGAGCGTCATGAGCTGGGCGCGGACAAGAGCGACAGCCTTCCGCGTATTGCGCCAACTGGGCCACGACCGCGCCTCGCTCGCCATCATGCTGGCGGCTCCGTGCATCGTGTTAGGGCTGGTCGCATGGCTGTTCTGGGACTCCCCGACCCCGGTGTTGGACCGTTTCGGCCCGATCCTGCTGGCCGTGATCCCCGCCGTCGTCATGTTTCTCGTGGCCTCCGTCGCGACGCTGCGGGAACGGACGGGCGGCACGCTCGAACGGCTCATGGCGATGCCGCTGGGCCGCGGCGATTTCGTGACCGGTTACGCGCTCGGGTTGGGCGTGGCGGCTGTGGCTCAGGCCGTGGTGGTCACCGCCTGGCTGCGCTGGGTGTGCCGCATGGACCAGGGCCGGTGGCCGGGTCTCATGGTGCTCGTGGCTGTCATGTCGGCGCTGCTCGGGGCCATGCTCGGGCTGGCGGCCTCGGCACTGGCGCGGACCGAGTTCCAGGCCGTCCAGCTGATGCCGGCAGTCATCCTGCCGCAGCTGGCCATCTGCGGGTTGATCATGCCGCGCGAACAAATGCCGCGGCTGCTCGACTGGGTCAGCGACGTGCTGCCGTTCTCCTACGCGGTCGACGCGATGCGCCGGTGCGCCTCGGCCGGGGGGCGGCTCGGGCTGGTGTGGCGCGACATCGGGGTTGTGGCCGGTTTCATCGCGCTCGCGCTCGTGGTCGCGGCGGCGACCCTGCGCCGCCGGACCCGTTGACGCGTGTCGGCGCGTTCGCTGTTGGGGGATTAGTGCGTTTCGCGCCGGGTTTCGTGACTTTGTTGCGTTGCCGCACCGGACGATGCTTGTTTAGTGGAGCGCTTGGCCGACGTTTCCCGGTGCGGAGCCCGCGTATGGCCCCGGCGGCCGGGACGAGTGCCTGAAGCCTGCTGGTGGTGCTCTGCTCGGAGTGAAACGAGGCGGTGGTTACTCCGGTCGTCCACAGGCGTCGCGGGTATCCATCGCCGCTTGCTTCACCATGGTGGTCATGACGACCATGACGGAGGCGCGGGAACGACCGTGGGCCGACGATCCCCGGCGAACGCGATGTCTCCGTGCCACCGCGCCGAAGGGCCGGGCGGCCGCCGACGCGCCGCTACCGCCTTCCGACCTGTCGGAACGCCGCACGCGTCCAGGCCCGTACGTGAGGGGCGGTGACGCGAACCGGCATGCGCGGCCGGCCGCGGCGACGCAGAAGCGCCGCCGTCGGAGCCCCAAGACCTTGGCAGTGCTGGCAGGGTTGCCGCCG
>JAISIU010000081.1 GCA_031261885.1 Bifidobacteriaceae bacterium | reverse complement strand
CGCGGCGGGCTCGCCCCCACGCTGCTCGAGGAGGTCGTCCGGCTCGCCCACACGGCCCGGCGGGACGATGGCGTCGCCCCCCTGAACGAGGCGACGCGCCTGGCGCTCGCGGCCGGCCGTCTGGACGGTTGGGTCCACGCCGTCGCCTGGGCGGAGCTGGTCGGTGCGGAAGTGCCCGATGCCGGTCCTTCCGTGAACGGGGAAGTGTCCGATGGCGGCGGGTCGCCGAGCGGGGAGGTGTCCGATGGTGGTCCTTCCGCCGTGCGAGGGGTGGCCGATGGCGCCCGGCCGGGTGGCGTGGCGCGCGGCGAGTTCGGCCGGCTGGTCGGGTACGCGGGATGGAACCCGGTGGATGGTTCCGGCGAGGTGGTGGTCGCGCCGTCAGCGCGCCGGCGCGGGATCGGAACGGCGCTGGTCGGGGCGCTGCGGGCCCAGGTTCCGGGCCGGCTCGCGCTGTGGGCGCATGGGGACCTGCCGGGGGCCCGCGCGCTCGCCGCGAAGCTCGGCGCTCCCAAGGTGAGGGATCTGCTCGTGCTGCGTGCCGACATCGGACGCCCTGGCGGGCTTGTCGAGCCTGGTGGCGCTGTCGGGTGCCCCGAAACGACCGAACCGCTCGACAAGGTGAGTGATACGCCTGGCGCCCGGCCCGGCATCGGCGGCGCACTCCCGCTCCCTCCCTCCCCGAGCGTCATGAGAAATGGCTCCTTAGAGCACTTCTTAAGCGCCAAAAGTCTTGACGCAGCGGGGGAGGGGCCAGGGGTGGTCCCGGCGGGCGGCGGGTTCCGGTTCCGGGGGTTTGAGCCGGGGCGGGACGAGGCGGTGTGGCTGGAGCTGAATCGGGCGGCGTTCCGCCACCATCCCGAGCAGGGTAAATGGACCGGGGCGGACCTGGAACAGCGGGAGGCCGAGCCGTGGTTCGACCCGGCCGGGCTGATCTGCGCCGAGGCCCCGGACGGCCGGCTCGCGGGCTTCTGCTGGGTCAAGGTGGATCCGGTGCAGGCCCCGGAGCGCCGCGTCCCGGTGGGGCCGGGTGTGGCCGCGGCCGGGCCGGTGACGTCGGGGGAGATCTACGTCATGGCCGTGGCTCCGTGGGCCCAGGGCCACGGGCTGGGCGGCCGGCTGCTCGCCGCCGGGCTCGCGTACATGCGCGGGCGCGGGCTCACGGAGGCGGAACTGTACGTGGACGGCGACAACGCCGCGGCCCTCGCCACGTATAGCCGTGCCGGCTTCGAGGAGTCCACCCGCGACACCCAGTACGCCCTATGACTTGCTACGAGCTTGCTACAGCTTGCTACGTTACTTACTACTTACTTGCTACTGTAGCAAGTAAGTAGTAAGTTGGCGGACATGGCAGGAACCCAGAGTCCAACCGCCGAGGAGCTCATCGCGCGTCTGCGGACACTTGGCACGGACACGGCCTCCATCGAGGCCAAAGCGGCCGCTGGCGGGTTTCCGCGATCACTGGCGGATTCGCTCAGCGCCTTCGCGAACAGTGACGCGGGCGGCTGGGTCCTACTGGGCCTCGACGAACGGAACGGCTTCGCACCGGTCAAAGGCTTCAAGCCGAAAGCCATGCGTGACAAGCTCGCGACGTACTGCAATGAATGGGTTCAGCCCCCGGTCCGGGCCGACATCGAGATTGTGCCGGTTGAAGGCGGCCAGGTGGTCTTCGCCCGGATCGAGCCGGTGCCGCGCACGGAGCGCCCGTGCTACGTCAAAACCAAGGGCATGTACGGCGGGAGCTTCATCCGAGGCGGCGATGGGGACCGCCGGCTCACCGAATATGAGGTGAACCGGCTGGTGGAGGGACGGCGGCAGCCGCGTTGGGACGAGGAAGTCGTGGACGGGACGACGCTCGCGGACCTCGACCCAGGCCTGCTCGACCTTTTCATGGCGCAGCTGGCCCGGCACAAGCCGCGCACCTTCGGGGACGGCGACCGGGAAGCGATCCTTCAGCGGATGTGGGCCGCTCGAGTGGACGATGACGGCGTGTTGCGTCCCACATTGGCCGGCCTGCTCGCGTTGGGCCGGTTTCCCCAGGAATACTTCCCGAGGCTGACCGTGAGCTTCGCCGCCTACCCGGGAGTGGCGAAGGCGCCCGTGCTGGAGGGACAGGCAAGGCTGCTGGACAGCGTCACGTTGGATGGCCCGGTCCCGCAACTGGTACAGGACGCCGTGGCCGCCGTGGCCCGCAACAGCCGAACCGCGATCACGGTCACGGGATCGGTCAGAACCGACACGCCGGACTATCCGCCGGACGCGGTCAGGGAGGCCGTGGCCAACGCCCTCATCCACCGCGATCTCTCCGACATGGCACGCAGCAGTCAAGTGCAAGTCGACCTGTATCTTGATCGGCTCGTGATCAGCAACCCGGGTGGTTTGTACGGCCCGGTCTCTCTGACCGAGGTCCTGAGCGGACACGCCCGGCCGTCCTCACGCAACCAGCGGCTCAGCAACCTCCTCGCATACGTGCCCTACCCCGACGGCGGCACCGTGGTGGAGAACCAGGGCACGGGCTTCACGGTGATCGCAAGCTCGCTGAACGCAGCGGGTATGCCTCCGGCCGAACCGCACGATTCAATCAGTACCTTTTCCATCGTGTTCCGCCGCCGCGACAGCGAGCCAGCGGCGCAGGCCGCCAAGCTGCCGCACATCGACCCGAAACTGTTGGAAGATGTGCGCCCCGTGCTGGAGAGTGCGTCGACGTTGAAAATCCCCGAAACTGTGAGGGAAATGGCGGCGCAGGCCGCCAAGCTGCCGCACATCGACCAGGGGATTATGGACGCGCTCAGGCAGTCCTCATCCGCCCTCAGCTCGCTCGACCTCAGTCGGCTCACCGGTGCCGCCCGGAGCACGGTCAACAAGCACCTCGCCGACCTCATCGTTCAGGGCAACGTCACCGCCATCGGTTCGGCTCGTAGCCCGGTTCGCCGCTATCAGGCGAGTGCTCCAGGAGACGCAAGTTTCTGAATCTTCTAGAAATTGGGTAATTTCTAGAAGATTCAGAAAACCCGCACGCCCGCTGGTTCGCCGCCGGGAATCACCCCGCCACGCCGGCCAACCCGCCGGCCAACCCACCGAGCGGTCCGCCGAGCGCGACGTGAGGGCCGGCATCGGGCACGGTGACAGCGCAAGGCCCGGAACGGCATCGGGCGCCCTTCCCGGAAACTACGGATTGCCTCCCGGCCGTGCTTCAAGAACTGAAAGAGTATCTGGGACGTGCTGCCCTTTCCCCTTCAGGGTCTGACGTGCCACGATGGGGTTATGAATGCCACCCCTGTTGCCGCTTCGGCCGCTCCGCCAACGTCGGCGGCGCCTGCCAGCGGGAACGCCGCGCGCACCGCCAGCCCCGTCGCTACCGTCAGGGCCGCGGCCCACAAGGCCTCGACCGCGAAGACT
>JAISIU010000223.1 GCA_031261885.1 Bifidobacteriaceae bacterium | reverse complement strand
GAGGCGCGGCGAATTCTCGGCGAGGTGTTCGGCTACGAACAGTTCCGCGGGTTCCAGGGCGAGGTGATCCGCCACGTCGCGGCCGGCGGCGACGCCATCGTGCTCATGCCCACGGGCGGCGGCAAATCGCTGTGCTACCAGATCCCCGCGCTGATCCGCGACGGCACCGGGATTGTCGTCTCGCCGCTGATCGCGCTCATGCAGGACCAGGTGGACGCCGTCCGGGAGCTCGGCATCCGCGCCGAGTTTCTGAACTCGACCCAAACGCTGGAGGACCGCCGGCGCGTGGAGCGCGACTACCTGGCCGGGGACCTCGACCTCCTGTACGTCGCGCCGGAGCGGCTGCTCTCCGAATCGACGCTCGGGCTGATCGGCCGCGGCCGGCCGGCCCTGTTCGCGATCGACGAGGCCCACTGTGTGTCCCAGTGGGGCCACGACTTCCGCCCCGATTACCTGGGCCTCGGCGTGCTGGCGGACCGCTGGCCCGCCGTGCCGCGCATCGCGCTGACGGCCACCGCCACCCAGGCCACGCACCGCGAGATCGCCGACAAACTCCACCTGGAGCACGCCCGGCACTTCGTCGCGAGCTTCGACCGCCCCAACATCCAGTACCGGATCGAGCCGAAGGCCCAGGTCCGCGACCAGCTGCGGCGGTTCATCCAGGCCGAACACGCGGGGGACTCCGGGATCGTCTACGCGCTGTCCCGGGCCTCCACGGAGCAGACGGCCGCCTACCTCAGGCGTTACGGCATCGACGCGCTCGCCTACCACGCCGGCATGGACGCGGAGGCGCGGCGCGACGTCCAGCGGCGGTTCCTGCGCGAGGACGGGGTCGTGGTCTGCGCCACCATCGCGTTCGGCATGGGCATCGACAAACCGGACGTGAGGTTCGTCGCGCACATCGACCTGCCGAAGTCCGTGGAGGGCTACTACCAGGAGACGGGCCGGGCCGGCCGCGACGGTGAACCGGCCACCGCCTGGATGGCCTACGGCCTCGGCGACGTCGTGCTGCAGCGCCGCATGATCCAGGAGTCCCAGGGGGACGAACAGCACCGGCGCGTCGCCTCCCAGCAGCTCGACGCGATGCTGGCGCTGTGCGAGACGGTCGGCTGCCGGCGCGTCAACATGCTCGCCTATTTCGGGGAGCGGATCGAGCCGTGCGGCAACTGCGACACGTGCCTGAACCCGCCGGAGACGTGGGACGGGACGGTCCCGGCGCAGAAGTTCCTGTCCACCGTCGTCCGGCTGGAACGCGAGCGGCATGAGCGTTACGGCGCCGGGCAGATCATCGACATCCTGCGCGGCCACGAGACCGAACGCGTGGCCCGGCGCCACCACGAGACGCTGTCGACGTGGGGGATTGGGCAGGACCTTTCGGAGGCGCAGTGGCGGGCCGTGGCCCGGCAGCTGTTGGCGCGCGGCGACCTCGCGATGGGGCCGGGCGGCCACGGCGACTTCGTGGCCACGCCCCAGGCCTGGGAAGTGCTGCGGGGGGACAGGGCCGTTCAGCTGCGCAAGGACCTGCCGGCTTCCAAGCGGCAGCGGCGGGCCGGAAAGGGGTCCGATGCCGGCCGGGCGGGTGCGGCGTCGCGGTTCGCCGCCGAGCTGTCCCCGGCGGACCTGGCCCTGTTCGAGCGGCTGCGCGCCTGGCGGGCCGGGGTGGCGCGGGAGCGCGGCGTGCCCGCCTATGTGATCTTCCACGACGCCACGCTCAGGGCCGTCGCGGAGCAGCGGCCGCGCGACCGGACCGAGCTGGGCGGGATCTCCGGCATCGGCGCCGCCAAGCTCGAGTCCTACGGGGACGCCGTGCTCGGCGTTGTCGCGGCCCAGGACGAGGGCGCCGCTGAGGAGACGGCGGCGCCGGCGTGAGGTGCGGCGGCGCACGGCCCGGGCCGGGAATGTCCCTGCCGTGCGGGGCGCGGTCTTCGTAGACTGGGAGCACGATGACGCAGAAACTGATTTCCTTCAAGGCGGCCGTGGACGGTGCCCCGGTCATGCTGTCCGCCTATCCGGACCGCATCCAGTGGGCGCCGCGCCAGGCGCGCGGCGCGAAGGCGGGCGCGGCCGGTCCGGCGCCGGAGCCGGGGGCGGCGGCCGAGAAGGCCGGGGACGGCACGCAGGCCGACCAGGCCAGGGCGGCTCGGCGCGTGAACATCAAGGACGTCAAGGTCGTGAACCGGCATCGGCGCGGGCTCATCGCGCTCCGCACGCGGGTCACGATCACGATGCGGGACGGCAGCGAGGTCCATGTCGACGCGATGCACGACGAGGCCAGCGTGCTGCAGGAGATCATCCTCGAGCTGCTCGGCATGCCGGGCCAGCAGGGCAACGTCTACGGCCTGCCCCTGGGCCCCAACCAGCGCATCCTCTCCGACGACATCTTGCGCCAAAGAAACGGCGACTGACCGCCTATACCGGCCTGGGGCCCGGCGCGGCCGGGCCGGTGGTGTCACCAGGTGAAGTTACGGCCTTCCCGGCGGGACCACGGGGTGTCGGGGCAGCGGTGCCAGATGCGGCAGCGCGGCGCCTCGGGGGCCGGGGCCACCTCGATCTCGGCCCACAGGAGCGTGCCGTCGCCGGGTGCATGGGCCTCGGCCCACGCGATGACTTCCCCGACGCCGGTGGCGCCGGTCACGAGGTATTCAGAGGACTGGGTGATGGAGGAAAGTGGCTGTTCGGCCGGGTCCGAGTCGGTCGCGGGCGAGCCCTCGAGGTAGATAACCCAGTAGACGGGGCCGGTCTCCGCGATCGGGCCCGGCGGGAGCTGGGTGAGGACGCTTCGCATGCCTCGATCCTAGGGTGCGGCGACCGGCGGATGTCGGTGAGGCCGGGAAACGGGAAAGGCGGCGCCAAGCTGGTCGAGGGTGGTGGCGGTTCGGCGGTCGCTGGTCGAGCCTGATGGCCGTGTTGGGGCACCCGTCAGAGCCATGAGGCTCGACAAGCCGGGGCGACACAGCCAAGGCGCTCGACCAGCCCGCCCCGGCGCCCGGGCAGTAGGGTGGCGACATGGGCGAGACAGCAGGTAAAACCACGGCGGACGCGCCAACGTTGGCGCAGGTCATCGAGATTCTCGACGGGTTCTACCCGCCCCGGCTCAAGGAGGGCTGGGACGCCGTGGGCCTCGTGGCCGGCGACCCGGCCGCCCCGATCAGGCGCGTCTTCTTCGCGGTCGACCCGGTGCGCGCGGCCGTCGAGGAAGCCATCGCCCGGCACGCCGACCTCATGGTCGTCCACCACCCCCTCCTGCTCCGAGCGGTCCACTCCGTCGCGGCCACGACCTTCAAGGGCGCCATCGTCCACCGTTTGATCGCGAGCGGCACGGCCCTCTACACGGCCCACACGAACGCGGACGCCGCGCAGGGCGGCGTCGCGGACGCGCTGGGCCGCGCTCTCGGACTGACCGAACTGACCCCCCTGGTGCCGGCCCAGTCCGACCCGGGGGCCGGCATCGGCCGCGTCGGCACCCTCCCAAGCCCGATGACGCTCGGCGACTTCGCGAAAAGGCTGCACGGCGCGCTGCCGCCCACCTCGCACGGGGTCAGGATCGCGGGCGACCTCGAAGGCACGGTCCAGCGGGTGGCCGTGCTGGGCGGGGCCGGGGACTCGGAGTTCGACGCCGTCAGGGCTGCCGGCGTGGACGCCTACGTGACGGCCGACCTCCGCCACCACCCGGCGTCGGAGGCGAGGGAGCGCGCGGAGTTCGACGGCGGCGGCAAACCGTACCTGCTCGATGTCGCGCACTCGGCGTCGGAGTGGCACTGGCTGGCCGACGCGGCGCGGCGACTGGCCGATGCCGTCGCGGCGGCCGGCCGGCGCGTCGCCACCTACGTCTGCCCCACGGTCGCCGATCCGTGGACCGCCCACCTCGTGTGAGACGGCCACCACCTCTTCGCGGGAGTTCCCCGCGCCTTCCCCGCGTGGCCCGTCCACGGGGGCTAGGCTGAGAGAAACCGTGTGCCCCGCCGTGGCAGTCCACGGGTGACGGCACCGCGTGAGTGCCGCCGTCCCCACGGCCCCAAGCCGTGACGGGCTCGGCCGGGTGGAACCGGCACGGGGGCGAGGGACCAAACGAGGACGCCGCGGGCGTGAGCGCCGGCGGCCAGGAGGTAAACGTCTCAAGTGAGCAAAGCACCGGCAGCGGATCAGACCAGGCTCCTCAAGGTCCAGGAGATCGATTCACGGATCGACCGCGCCCAGCATCAGCGCGAAGCCCTGCCCGAGGCGCAGCGGCTCGCCGAGACGCGCGAGCAGCTGGCCCACGCCGAGGACGCCGCCGCCACCGCACACGCCGAGCTGGGCGACGTCCAGCGTGACCTCACGCGCATCGAGGACGAGATCGAGAAGGTCAAGGCCCGCCAGGAACGCGACCAGACCAGGCTGGATTCCGGCATGGGCCAGGCCAAAGAACTGCAGGCGCTGTCCTCGGAGCTGGAGGCGCTGAAAAAGCGCCTCTCGGAGCTGGAGGACAAGGCCCTGGAGGTCATGGAGCGCGTCGAGGAGGCGGAGCACAAGTCGGAGGCCGCCCAGGCCGCGGCGCAGTCGCTGCGCGAGCAGGCCGGCGCCCAGTCCGCCGAGGTGGAACTCACCTACGACCGGCTCGACAAGGAGATGGCCGCCGCCAAACTGGAGCGAGCCACGGCCCAGGACGGGCTCGACGAGAAGCTCATGGCCCTCTACGAGAGGGTGCGCGCCAAGAGCGGCGGCATCGGTGCGGCACCGCTCCGGTCCGGCCGATGCGAAGGTTGTCACCTCGCCATCAACCCGGGCGACATGTCGAAGATCCGTCAGGCCGCGCCCGATGACGTGATCCGTTGCGAGGAGTGCGGCCGTATCCTCGTGAGAGACGAGGAATCTGGCCTGTGACCGGTAGCCCTGAGTCCGCCCA